>NZ_CM134196.1:3047500-3347500 GCF_054111205.1 Wenyingzhuangia sp. IMCC45467 | reverse complement strand
AAATTAGAAACGGATTTAAGTTTTATACATCTGGAATTACTGGAGTTGTTGATGTAAACGATGTTACCAATGCCATGATTAGCTTAATGATGAGCAACATTAAAAATGAAAGATTTGTGTTGGTTAACGACAATCTTAGTTTTAAAGACATATTTACTTTAATAGCTAATAAACTGAGCGTTAAACCTCCACAATATAAAATTAGCAGAAGTATTACTGAAGTAGTATGGAGAATTAATAGTTTTTTCTCTTTTATTTCTTTTGGTAACCTGCAAGTTGGCCTTAACAAATACAGTGCTAAAGCTGCTCAAAAAAAGAGATACTACAACGGTAATAAAATAAAAAAGAGTGTAGATTTTAACTACACTCCTTTTGATATTACCATTGATAAAATAGCCTCTAAACTATCTTAATCTTATTATTTTTAAGCCTTCCTTTTTTGTTTTCTCAATAGAGTTTACAAACACAGCTTGATTAGATTTTGTTGGTAATTCTCCATTTTTATACACAAAAGCCGTTTTACTTCTATAAGATGGAGCATAAAGATTTTTACCACCTGTTCTAGTTTTTAACACACGTAGTACTGCATCATACGTTACATCAAAACCACGAGTAGCATGATCACTTGGATATTGATTGTTCTTTCTTAAATAAGATTGCTCAAAAGATTTATTTTCTATTTCACCATACTCAACTTGGTCTGTAGCATATGTATAGTGATATTTGTACAAGGCATCGTATGATATTTTACTTATATAATCTGATTTTTCAAAAGATAAAATTCTCACAGGGGTTTTGTTCCTATTTTCTTTTGGCAAATTCACTACATTATTAAACACATCAGAAGTGACCACATTGTCTTTATCTGCAATTAAAATCCAATTAGGCTTATCTAACTTAATTTTATTTAAAAAATCTTGTTTAGCAATATAACCATTGGACAATGTTAATACTGACACGTCATTTGCTAAAATATTCCCCAAACTATCTTTTTTAGACAATTGATTTTTTAATTTTTGTAATTCATTTTGTTGATTTTTTAAACCAACTATTAATAAATGTTGTCCTTTTCTGTTTTCTTTTATAAAAGATAAAATCTCTTTCTTAAACAGAGCCTTATCTGTAGATGTTTTGATTAAATTACTATTCATAAAAGTGGTTTGCTTTTTAGAATAAATAGGATAATACACAGGAACCCCCGTAAACTGTGTAGCAACATACATAGCATTAGAGCTATATAAAGGCCCCACAATTACATCTGGCTGCATTGCTTTGTACTTCTCTATATTTTTATAAATAGAATCTACATGTTTTTCAGTATCTACAACATCTAAACTTACTTGTATCCCTTGCTTTTTTAAAGAATCTATAGCTATTTCCACCCCCATATAAAAATCAGATACAATGGTTGGTAAAGCTGCTGGATTGGCAAATAATGTTTCTTGACTTAAAGTATCATTCTTTTTAAAATCAAAAGGAAGCATTACCATTGCTTTAATAGGTTCAGTTGTTACTATTGAGTCTTTAAACCATTCTTGGTCTCCAAATAATTGATGTGTATTTTTAAACCCCATTAATAACTTTCCTCCATCATCTATGATATCATCATAGGTTGGATTTAACGATTTTAAAGAATCTACAGATACTGAAAAATCCTCTAACACTACTTGTAAAGTATCTTTATCATTGTTATAATTATAAAAAACAGGAGTTTGTTTATAAAAAGGAGAGGCTGTACTTACTACAACACTTTCAATAACTTTTTTGGGTAATTGTAACACAGTTCCAATCACTAAGCTATCAACTACAACAGTATCATTTACCGCTAATAATTCATCAACACTAATTCCATAAGATTTAGAAACACTATACAACGTTTCTCCTTTAGATATTACGTGTGAATTCTCATCTGGTTTTTCAGAAATTTGCATTTGAGCAGCAGGATTATTGGAAGCAGGAATTTCTATAACTGCTCCAACTTTTAATCCATCTTTTGCCATTTCAATATTTGCAGCTTTTAATTCATCAATAGTAATATGATATAATTTAGAAATACCATACCAAGTTTCTTTACTTTTTACAATATGATTTTTTGATGCTTTTAAAACCTCAGGTTCTTTAAAAGGGACTTTCAACTCTTGTCCTATTTTTAAACCTTCAAAAGTTAAAACAGGGTTATCTTTAATTAAAGTAGTCATTGGCACATTATACAACTTAGATAAGCTATACAATGTTTCTTTTGGTTTTACAACGTGAATCCCTAAAGAATCTACCCCGTTTGATGAAATTAAATCGTTTTTATTATCTGGTCTACGATCTTTGGTTCTTTTTGTTTTCTTATCTAATTTTAACGTTGTAGTAGGAATTTTAACCAAAGTATTTTCTTTAGGCCATCTTGACGTGTTTGGATTTGCTTTCATCAAATCTCTATAACCAACATCAAACTTTTTAGCTACATCTCTTAGAGATTCTCCTTTTTCTGTTTTATACTCTTTTACTTCTTGCGCAAATAAAGAAGTACTTAATAACATTAAAAAAAAGCTACATATTTTAAATATTCGCATAGTGTATAAGGGTTCTTTTCTAATGGCAATATTACATATATTATACCAAATATGAGTAATTAGTAGCCTTGAATGATTGAGGTAAATTAATTATTAATAAAACAAAAACGCCAAATAACTGTTGTTATTTGGCGTTTTATTTAATTTCTTTTAAAAATTACTCCCATTCAATAGTTGCTGGTGGTTTAGAGCTAATGTCATAAACAACTCTGTTTACTCCTTTAACACTATTAATAATTTTATTTGATATTTCTTGTAAGAAAGGGTAAGGTAAGTCTACCCAATCAGCCGTCATACCATCGGTAGACTCAACCGCACGTAAAGCAACAGCTTTTTCATAAGTACGCTCATCTCCCATTACTCCTACAGATTGAACAGGCAATAAAATTGCTCCAGCCTGCCAAACAGCATCATACAATCCGTGTTCTTTTAATCCATTAATAAAAATAGCATCTACCTCTTGTAGCATTGCTACTTTTTCTGGAGTAATATCTCCTAAAATACGAATAGCCAATCCTGGTCCTGGGAAAGGATGACGTCCTAACAATTCAGGATCTATTCCCATTGATTTTCCTGCTCTACGAACTTCATCTTTAAAAATCATACGTAAAGGCTCTACAATTTTTAACTTCATAAAGTCTGGTAAACCTCCTACGTTGTGATGAGATTTTATGGTTGCTGATGGCCCTCCATCTGCAGAAACAGATTCGATAACATCAGGATAAATAGTTCCTTGTGCCAACCATTTTACATCTTCTATTAAGTGAGCTTCAGCATCAAAAACATCAATAAATGCTTTTCCAATGGCTTTACGCTTTAATTCAGGATCAGATAAACCTTCTAATTCTTTCATGAATCTGTCAGTAGCATCCACTCCTTTTACATTTAAGCCCATTCCTTCGTATTGTTTTAATACACCCTCAAACTCGTTTTTACGTAACAAACCGTTATTAACAAAAATACAGTATAAGTTCTCACCGATAGCTTTGTTTAATAAAACAGCAGCCACAGTAGAATCTACCCCACCAGACAATCCTAAAACCACTTTATCGTTTCCTACTTTGTCTTTAATTTCTTGAACAGTAGTTTCTACAAAATTATTCGGTGTCCATTCTTGAGCTACTCCGGCAATTTTTACTAAAAAGTTTTCTAACAATTTAGTTCCGTCTGTAGAATGATATACTTCTGGATGGAATTGAATTGCATAAGTGTCTTCACCTTTTACATGATATGCTGCATTCTTCACATCAGGTGTACTTGCAATACACTCATAATTCTCAGGTAAATTTAAAATGGTATCAGAGTGGCTCATCCATACTTGGCTTCCTTCTTTAATTTCATCAAATAAAGGATTGGTATGATCTAAGAAAGATAAATTGGCTCTACCATATTCTCTTGTGTTTGATGCTCCTACTTCTCCACCAAAAAAGTGTGCTAAGTATTGAGCTCCATAACAGATTCCTAATAATGGTTTTTTACCTTTTACTTCTGACAAGTCAATTTTAGGAGCATTCTCTCCTCTAACAGAGTGTGGAGAACCCGATAAAATAACTGCTTTATAATCAGCAAAATTGTATTTTTCGCTGTTGTATGGGTGAATTTCACAATAAATGTTTAATTCTCTCACTCGACGAGCTATCAGCTGCGTAACTTGAGATCCGAAATCTAGAATAAGTACTTTTTGTTGCATGCGCAAAAATAACTTTTTTTGATTTGATTTCAAACCTTAAAACTACTTATTCATAATATCTAATTAACACACCTATTCTTTTATAGATAATACACAAACTCATTATTAATAATTTGTTTGGTAAATTTACAGACTACCCCAAAAAACAACTTTTATCCCCCTATAAAGACATTTTTAATCTTTTAGGATTTTCAGAGGGTAAAAAACCGTTAGTATTTAGAAATGCTTTTGAGAACTTACTATAGTTTTCATAATGAAACATGGTTGCTAGTTCTTTAATTTTACAATCTTGTTGATTAAGTATTTGTAAAGCTAGTTTCATTTGTTTTTCCTTAAAATATCCATAAATGGTAACGCCATACAAGGCTTTAAAATCTTTTTTTAATTTAGTTGGAGAAACCTTAAACATTTCTGAAATTTCTTCTATTCCCATAAACTTTTCAAGTAAATGATCTAACAAATAGTCTTCTACTTTTTTCAAAAGAACTCTATCCTTACTTTTTAATTTTGATGTTTTAGAAACCACAGCATGTTGGTAATTTTCTAAAAACAATTCAAAAAAAGTATAAGTTGTTTTTTTTAGCGAGATATAATTTGGTTTTGTGTCTGAATTAAAAGCATTGTAAAACTCATCATAAACCAATCTAAACTCTTCAATATTGATAGTATAGTTAATAAAGTCTATATTCTTGTTTTCAAACAATTCAATGACTGATGCAGGTAAGTTTGGTAGTGTTTTAATATTGTTTTCATACCAAGCTTTATCAAAATAAATTTGATATAAATTCTCTGTAGCTCCTTTAAAATGAAAATTTTCAAATTTTATTTTAGGCCTTAAAAAACTCAATGAATAATTTTTTACTACAACATTATTTATCTTATAATACTTAGAAGGATATTCATTTTTAACCTCATTAATAATTAAACAATAATAGATTGATGTTTCTGATTCATCATATATGGGAGTAAACGAAATGTTGTTCTTAAAATAAATATGAGAATTAATACACCACAACCCCTTTTCAAGTTCTGCATAACCAATCCTAGATTTAACAAAGGAATTATCACAATAAGTCAATTGTCTTTCGGCATCGTGTTTAACAAAAGGATATTTAATATTACTCTCTACTATTAATTCTGGAGAATCTGCTAAGTAAAATAGTTTAAAAAAACCGTTAGAATAAGAAAAAAAATAGGGTTTATATTTTATAAACCAATTGTTAATTTTAGTAACTACAATATTCATTAAAAAGATTTAATTAATACACCCTGTTTCTTCCTTTTTCCCCTAGCTTTTCAAAAATAGTTTTTTTTGTTCAAAAATTAAATAATTTACAGTTCAAAGAATCTTGTTTGGTAAAAATAAGGTTCTAATTTTAAGATAAATCCCTTATCCAAAAACCAGTTATTTAGCCACAATACTTTATACTATATACTTTTGTACTTTATACTTTAAATGTATCTTTGCTCAGCAAAAAATATTTATAATGATTAATATTACTTTACCCGATGGAAGTGTAAGAGAGTACGAAAAAAACAGTACTCCAATGGATGTGGCTATGAGCATTAGCCAAGGTTTAGCCAGAAATGTGATTTCTGCAAGCTTTAATGGACAAACCGTTGAAACCAAAACCCCATTAACCACCGACGGTAATTTAACCTTATATACATTTGAGCAACCAGAAGGAAAAAAAGCGTTTTGGCACTCTTCTGCTCACGTGTTAGCACAAGCTATTCAAAAATTATATCCTGGTGTAAAATTGACTATTGGTCCGGCCATAGAAAATGGTTTTTACTACGATATTGATTTTGGAGAACACAAAGTTTCTGAAAACGACTTTCCTAAAATTGAGCAAAAGTTTTTGGAATTGGCCAGAGGTAAACACGAGTTTACTTTACGCGAAGTTTCTAAAGCAGATGCTTTGGCTAAATACAAAGAAGAAAACAATCCATTTAAAATTGAATTGATTGAAAATTTAACCGATGGAGAAATTACTTTTTGCGATCATGATGATTTTACAGATTTATGTCGTGGAGGTCATATTCCAAACACTGGAATTTTAAAGGCCGTAAAAGTAATGAGCGCTGCAGGTGCTTATTGGAGAGGAGATGAGAAAAACCCTCAATTAACACGTATTTATGGAATTTCATTTCCTAAAGCAAAGTTGTTAACGGAGTATTTAGAATTACTTGAATTAGCAAAACAACGTGATCACCGTAAGTTAGGGAAAGAATTAGAATTGTTTACTTTTTCTCAAAAAGTAGGACAAGGATTACCTTTATGGTTACCTAAAGGAGCTGCTTTAAGAAGTAGATTAGAAGATTTCTTAAAAAAAGCACAAAAGAAAGCAGGTTACGAAATGGTGATGACACCACATATTGGTCAGAAAGAATTATATGTTACTTCTGGTCACTATGAAAAATATGGAGAAGATAGTTTTCAACCTATCAAAACTCCAAAAATGGACGAAGAGTTCTTATTAAAACCAATGAACTGTCCGCACCACTGTGAAGTGTTTAACTACAAGCCTTATTCTTATAAAGAATTACCAAAACGTTATGCAGAATTTGGTACTGTTTATAGATACGAGCAAAGTGGAGAATTACACGGAATGACACGTGTACGTTGTTTTACACAAGATGATGCACATATTTTTTGTACTCCAGACCAATTAGACCAAGAGTTTAAAGATGTAATTGATTTGGTACTATATGTTTTTGGTTCTTTAGGTTTTGAAGACTTTACAGCACAAGTGTCTTTAAGAGATCCTGAAAACCCAAGTAAATATATTGGTTCTGATGAAAATTGGGACAAAGCAGAAAATGCAATTATAAACGCTGCCAAAGAAAAAGGTTTAAATTATGTGGTAGAAACAGGTGAAGCTGCTTTTTACGGACCTAAATTAGACTTTATGGTAAAAGATGCCTTAGGTAGAAGTTGGCAGTTAGGAACTATTCAGGTAGATTACAATTTACCTGAAAGATTTGACTTAACCTACAAGGGATCAGACAATTCAGATCATAGACCAGTAATGATTCACCGTGCTCCTTTTGGATCTATGGAACGTTTTATAGCAGTGTTGTTAGAACATACTGGAGGTAATTTCCCCCTTTGGTTAATGCCAGAACAAGTTATTATACTGCCAATCAGTGAGAAATATCAGAAATATGCCGAAAAAGTTTCAGAATTGCTAGAAAATTCCGAAATTCGCACGCTAATTGACGACCGAAATGAAAAGACCGGTAGAAAGATTAGAGATGCTGAGGTGAGCAAGATTCCATACATGGTAATTGTAGGAGAAAAAGAGGAAGGAGATAGTAGTGTTTCTGTAAGAAAACACGGAGAAGGAGATTTAGGAAATTTTTCTATAGAAGATTTCATAAAACATGTATCTAACGAAGTAGAAAAAACCTTAGTAACATTTAAATAGAGTTTAATTTCTCATAGTAATATGAGAGCAAAAATATAAAGCCATAGCAATTAAAAGAAGAAGGTCTAAAGGACCTGCGAGAATTATTAAAGAAAATCCACACAGAATTAACGAACATATTCGTTATGTGGATGAGGTACGTTTGGTTGGAGAAAATGTAGAAGTTGGAGTTTACCCTTTAGCCAAAGCAAAATTTTTAGCAAAGGACTTAGAATTGGATTTAGTTGAAATTTCACCTAAAGCAGTTCCTCCTGTGTGTAAAATTATCGATTACAAAAAGTTCCTATACGAGCAAAAGAAACGCGATAAGGTTATGAAAGCGAAAGCAACAAAAGTAACTGTAAAAGAAATCCGTTTTGGACCTCAAACAGACGAACACGATTACGAGTTTAAAAAGAAACACGCTATTAAATTTTTACAAGATGGTGCAAAACTAAAAGCGTATGTTTTCTTTAAAGGTCGTTCTATCATATTTAAAGATCAAGGGCAAATTTTATTATTAAAATTGGCTCAAGAACTTGAAGAATATGGTAAAGTAGAACAAATGCCTAAACTAGAAGGTAAACGTATGATTATGTTTATTGCTCCTAAGGTAAAAAAGTAAAAGCTAGTTTCTAAAATTTTAAAAGTTATCCTGTTAAAAGTTTACTTATAGTAAATATTTACATTTTAACAGACTTTTAATTTTAAGAACTATAAAATAAAATAAGCAAGAATAAAAACTTATAGAGATGCCTAAATTAAAAACAAAATCTAGTGCTAAGAAGAGATTCAAAGTAACTGGAACTGGAAAATTAAAAAGAAAGCACGCTTTTAAAAGTCACATCTTAACAAAGAAGTCTAAAAAGCGTAAGTTGAAATTAACTCATGATGGGTTAGTTCACAAAAGTGATGAGTCAAACATCAAAAATCAATTAAACTTAAAGTAATTTAAGTTTAACGGGAATATTAAATTATTAACCATGGAGTGGGCTTTAAGAATTAATAATTATTGAATGACGAATTACGAATTATCCATTCGTAATTACTAATTGAGAATTCGTAATTGAAAATCGCCTTACTACAAAAAACATTGAAATTATGCCTAGATCAGTAAATTCAGTAGCTTCAAGAAACAGAAGAAAAAAAATCTTGAAGCAAGCAAAAGGTTACTTTGGAAGACGTAAAAACGTTTACACTGTAGCAAAAAATGCGGTTGAGAAAGCAATGGCTTACTCTTACCGTGATAGAAAAAACAAGAAAAGAAGTTTCCGTGGATTATGGATTACTCGTATCAACGCGGGTGCACGTATTCATGGATTGTCTTATTCTCAGTTTATGGGGAAAGTTAAAGCTAACAACATCGAGTTAAACCGTAAGGTTTTAGCGGATTTAGCAATGAACAACCCAGAAGCTTTTAAGGCCATCGTCGAAAAAGTAAAATAAATTTAAAATAACATCTTGCTTATATTTTAACCCTCTAACTTTTGTTAGAGGGTTTTTTAATTGCTTAAATTTGACCAAAAAAATTAAATTATGTTACAAGAAATTATCATTCCATTAATTTCACTAGTATTCTTAGAAGTTGTATTAGGAATAGACAATATTATATTTATTTCCATTTTAACCGATAAATTACCCGAAGAAAAAAGAGATAAACTCCGTATTATTGGTTTGTCCTTAGCTGCTATTATAAGAATCGGACTGCTTACAGTTGTTTCTTGGATTTTAAAACTAGATAATGCCTTATTTACTATTTTAGGGGTTGGGTTTAGTGGTAAAAATATCATTCTATTTGGTGGTGGAGTCTTTTTACTTTACAAAGCAAGTACAGAAATTTTTCATCATACGGAAAACCATCAAAGCCATCCTAATAAAAAAGTTAAAAACCCAACTTTTAGAAATTTATTAATTGAAATTTTGCTACTAGATATCGTATTTTCTATAGATTCTATTATTACAGCTGTGGGAATGGTCCAAAATTTATACGTTATGTATGCTGCTATTATTATAAGTGTACTTGTTATGATTTTTGCTTCAAAACCTATTGTTAACTTTATTAACAAACATGTTTCTTTTAAAATATTAGCACTGTGTTTTTTAATGATGATTGGAGTTTCGTTAATTGGAGAAGGACTTCATTTTGAAATTCCTAAGGGATATATTTATTTCTCTATGCTGTTTGCCTTTTTGGTAGACTTGATACAGATTAAAACCGTAAAAACAAAAGAATAAAAAAAGAGGCTATCTAAAAAATATATAGACAGCCTCTTGATAAAAATGTTCTACTATAAGTTTAGAAAAAATATCTAAAACCTACCGATAAATCAGACAGCAAACTAGAACTTCCTAAACTAGTATAAAGATTACTTGAACTTTGCTCTCCCCCTCCTGAATCATTATTATTATTATTATTACTATACCTATAACTTAAAAGATCATTAAAACCAACATTTAGAGATATGTGCTTATTAAGCACACAACTAAGTCCTGGAGAAACCGAAACAACAAAGTATTCTTCATCAGTATTATAAGTATTAGTATTATTAACTTTAGTAATATTTGTAGTACCATACATGATTGCCCCTGAAAAATTCAGAAAAAAACTCTGATAAACCTTATAATATTTGACTGCTAAAATACCTAAAGCATAGGAATCTGTTTCCATACTAAAAGTTCCATTTATTTCATTAACATTTTTTGTTTTAGCATATCCAGTATTAATACCAATCATTAAATTATCTTTAATAAAAAAACCGACAGAAGGGTTTATAGAGTAGTTTTCACTTTCTAAATTTTCTCCATTAACATTGGTGTTTTCTGAGTTAGATATAGTAAAACCACCTCCTATGCTAAAATTACCCTTAGAATAGGGAGATTCAAATTCTGTTTCTTGAGCAGACATGATCATTGTTGCTAAAAACAACACACTAAGTAATACTTTTTTCATAACATTTATAATTTTTAAAATTTATACAAACTCTCAAAACTAAGAGTGCAGTCAAAATAAAAAAAAGAGCTTATTAAATTGACAAACTCTTTAAATATTATTGATTGTAATCACAAATCTATATCAATGCAAAACATTGCTTGGCGATTTCTAACTCTTCATTGGTTGGAATAATGAGCAATTTAACTTTAGAATTTTTAGTTTGAATTTCTGTTAACTCTTTAGGTCTGATATTATTTAAGGTTTCATCCAGCTCTATCCCTAAAAAAGATAAGTTTTTACAAATTAACTCCCTTAACTCTATACTATTCTCCCCTGCTCCAGCAGTAAAAACAATCACATCTAACCCATTCATAGCGGCAGCGTAGGCTCCAATGTACTTTTTTACTTTATATGCATACAATTCCAATGCTTCTTCACAATCGGTATTTCCTTGTTGGGCTTGACTTATTAAATCTCTAAAATCGGAATAACCTGTCATTCCCAACATACCACTTTCTTTATTTAACATATTACTTACTTCGTCAACAGAATATCCTAAGTTTTTAATTAAATGCAATACAACAGACGGATCTATATCTCCAGTTCTTGTTCCCATTACCAATCCTGTTGTTGGAGAAAACCCCATAGAATGATCTACACATTTACCGTTTTCTACAGCCGATACCGAAGCACCATTCCCTATATGCAACGTAACTAATTTGGTACGGGTAGTTCCTAAAAACGCATTGGCTTTTTCAGATACATATTTATGACTTGTACCGTGGAATCCATAAACACGAATTTTATTCTCTTCGGTAATCTGCTTAGGCAAAGCATATTTATAGGCTATTGATGGCATGGTTTGATGAAAAGCCGTATCGAAAACCACCATTTGTTTTGCTATTGGAAATAATTCTTCACAAACCTCTATACCCAATAAATTTGCAGGATTGTGTAAAGGTGCCAAAGAAAACAAATCTTTAATTTTAGATTTTACCTCAGGAGTGACCAATCTAGTTTTAGAAAAAGTGCTTCCACCATGAACCACTCTATGCCCAATTAGTTTTAAATCATTTGTGGATTTTAATATACCTACTCTTTCATCTAACAAGTAAGAAACCAACATAGTTAAACCTTCTTTATGATTTGCAATAGCTGTTTCAACCTCTACTCCTTCTCCATGAGTAGGACTGTATTCAAACCTTGATGTTTTTTGACCTATACGCTCTATTAATCCACCACAAATAACTTTTTCTGATGGCATTTCTATCATTTGATATTTTAGAGAAGAACTCCCTGAATTGATAACTAGTACATTCATATTTTATAATTCTTGTGCTTGTATTGCTGTAATAATAACTGTGTTAAAAATATCGTCAACGGTACAACCCCTACTTAAATCGTTAACGGGTTTGTTTAGTCCTTGTAACATAGGTCCAATAGCTAAAGCTCCTGTTTCCCTCTGAATAGCCTTATATGTATTATTCCCTGTATTTAAATCTGGAAAAATTAATACAGTTGCTTGTCCTGCTACCTTAGAGTTTGGCATTTTACTTTTTGCTACTCCAGCATCTACAGCAGCATCGTACTGAATGGGTCCTTCTACTTTTAAATCTGGTCGTTTTACTTTTACAATTTCTGTGGCTGCTCTTACCTTATCTACATGTGCTCCTTTACCAGATGATCCTGAAGAATATGACAACATAGCTACTCTTGGTTCTATTCCAAAATTTGCTGCTGAATCTGCAGAGGAAATGGCAATTTCTGCCAATTGTTCTGCTGTAGGATCTGGATTGATAGCACAATCACCAAAAACAGAAACTCTGTTTTCCATACACATAAAGAAAACCGATGAAACTACAGATACATCTGGTTTGGTTTTAATAAACTGCAAAGCGGGTCTAATAGTGTGCTGTGTGGTGTTTACCGCCCCCGAAACCATTCCATCTACCAATCCTTTGTGTACCATCATGGTTCCAAAATAAGATACATCTGTCATGGTATCATGAGCTGTATCTAAATTCATTCCTTTATGTTTTCTTAATTCATAAAGAGTATTTACAAAATCATCTAAATATTCAGACTTCACAGGATTTATTACTTTTATTTTATCAAAATTAATAGCAATCCCTATTTTTTCGGCCTTTGTTTTTAACTCATCTATATCTCCTAATAAAGTAATATCTACAATATTTAACGTAGCTAACATGGCTGCTGCCTCTAGTACTCGTGCATCATTCCCTTCGGGCAACACCACTCTTTTCTTTTGTTTTTGAGCTCTATCCACCATATTGTATTGAAACATTTTTGGTGTCATCCCTTTCACTTCAAAGTTGATTAACTTATTGGTTAAATCATCAGTAGGTACATATTTATTAAAAATTCTTAAGGATGCTAAAATTTTATCGGTATTCTCTGAATAAATCTGAGCTTTAACATTGGCAACGTTGGTTGCTGTTTCAAAAGTTCCTGTTTTTACAGATACAATTGGTACAATGTCTGACAAACCATCAATTAACCTTAATATAGTTTCTTCTGGTTTTAATCCCCCTGTTAATACAATTCCAGCTACTTTTGGATAATTTTTAGAGGTATTGGCTTGCAAAGATCCTAAAATAATATCTGCTCTATCTCCAGGTGTTACTACTAAATAATTTTCTTCGTAATGTTTTAGGTGATTTCTTAACTGCATAGCTCCTACTCCATATGCATTAATAGGGTTGTTTAAGCCCGATGCTCCAAACATCACCTCAGCATCTAACTCTCTAACTATTTCTGCTACGGTTGGACTTGATAATTTATCGGAAAAAGGAACTGCACAGGTAACTACTGATTTGGGTACAATTTCTGAAATCCTTTTTTCTACTTTGGTTAAATGATCTCTACTTACTTTGTTAACTACTACTGATAAAACCTCAACATCCCCATTTTTAAAGGTATCATAAATTAACTTTGTGTTTTCAATAGTATTGTCTACAGATTCTTTTGATGCTTTGCTGATTATTAAAACCGGGATTCCTAAATTTTTAGCAATACTTACGTTTAAATCTGCTTCTACCGAAGTGGCATCTCCTTCAAAATCGGTACCTTCAACCAATACAAAATCATATTTAGATTCCATTTTTTTGTATTGTTTGATGATGGTATCAATAACATCCCCTATTTTTCCTTGATTTCTTTTTGTAATGACTTCTTTTCCTGTAAACACAAAAGCATCATTGTAATCTATATCTAAATCAAAATGAGAAATAATGGTTTCTATATGAAAATCTTTTTTATTTTTTGCTACAGTAATAATGGGTTTTAAATAACCTACTTTGGTTGTTTTACCTAACAACAACCTCATTAAACCTAAGGTAACAATAGATTTTCCACTGTTTGAATGTGATGCAGCAATGTAAATAGCTTTACTCATAACGTATTTATTTTAATAACAAAAGTAAGATAAACAAATACTCTAAAAACTAATATAAATCATACTTTTATATTTTAAATCAAACTTTTTATATAATGTATATCGTATTGTTAAGAGGCATTAATGTGAGTGGAAAACACAAAATAATAATGAAGGATTTTGTGAATATTCTTTTAGAAAACCCCAAATTGTTAACCGTTAAAAGTTACATACAAAGTGGAAATTTTATAGTGGAAAGTAGCTTACAAAAGACAAAAGAGATAAGTGATTTGTTTTCTGAAATTATTTTAAACAAATATGAATATAACGTAAAAGCTTTTGTTTACACTTTAAATGATTTTAAAAACATTTGTGATTATTATCCTTATCCTATTGATTATAAAACCAACTATCTTACTTTTTTAACAGAAAATCCTGAAACAAGTAAAACAGTGGCATTAAAAAATAAAGATTTTTATATTGATGAATTTAAAATTGATGACAATAAAGTTATTTATATAAAATATGCCACAAAGTATAGTGACTCTAAGTTAAATAACAATTATTTTGAAAAGCAACTAGGTGTTTTGGCAACTACTAGAAATATTAAAACAGTAGGTAAACTAATTGAAATGACTAACAAATAAAAAAGCATCTGTTAGATTAAACAGATGCTTTTTTAAAATATGTTTTAATATTGGTTATAAATCTTCTCCATAAGAAGTAACCGTTCTTAATTCTATTTTAAACACTAATGTTTCATTTGGAGAAATAGCTCCACTACCGAAATTCTGATATGCCAATCCAGAAGGAATAATCATAAATCCTTTTCCTGTTCCTGTATATTGTCTTGGTTCTGTATCTTCAGGCTCACTAGCAAATCCTCCTCTAAATACAGACATTCCTACTCTCCATCCTTCAATTAAACTATCTAAATACAAAAAACCATCATTTAAATCACTTTCTTGGTGTACGTCTCCATCTATTCCAGAAACTTTATAAGCCACATTTACCAAATCATCGGCATCTGGACTTCCTTTTAGAACTCCATCATCTTGATTTCCTGCTTCTTCATTTTCTCCTTGTTCATACACATAACTATACATAGTAAATTCAACTTCATTATACGTAGTAGTTAGTGTTTGTAAATTTGCATCCTCAGATAAAGAACTTTGGTTATTATCAATTTCTTTAATCTCATTATCTACATCATCATAATAATGAGTTGCTAAAAATTCATCAACTAAAGGCTTTTCTATTACATATTGACCTGCATGATCAAATTGTTCAATACTATTATTCTCATCGCAACCAACAGCGAATACTACTGTAGCAACGGCTAAACATAATTTTTTAAAATTCATTCTCTAATGTTTTAAGACACGCAATTTACAATTTTCATATCTTAGCAGAAAGAAACAAACAAAAATAACACATGCGAATTGACAAATATTTATGGGCCATTAGAATGTTTAAGACTAGATCTATAGCAACTGAAGCTTGTAAAAAAGGTCATGTAAAGCTTAACAATGTTAATGCCAAACCTTCTAAAGACGTGTATATTGGCGAAAAAATAATTGTTAGAAAAAATCAAATCAATTATCAATTGGAGGTTTTAGATGTTCCTCCAAACAGAGTTGGGGCTAAATTGGTAGATTTATATAGAAAAGACACCACTCCAAAAGAAGCTTTTGATCATTTAGAGTTACTAAAATATTCTAAAGATTATTACAGACAAAAAGGTGCTGGTAGACCTAGTAAAAAAGATCGTAGAGATTTAGATGAATACCAAGAAAACAATAACTTTGAAACCGAAAATTAAATTCATTATTACATGAACAAGTCTATTATTTTAAATCATCAAGAAATCACACAAAAAACAAGAAGAATTGCTTTTCAAATATTAGAGAGTCATTGTGATGTTGACGAAATTATTTTAGCAGGAATTAATGGTAATGGATATATTTTTACACAAAAAATAAAAAATCATTTAGAACAAATTTCTGACTTAAAAATAACTTTATGCGAAGTTATTTTAGATAAGAAAAACCTTTTAAACACTATAGAAACTAGTATTTCCAAAGAAAACTACGCAAACAAACATATTGTTTTAATTGATGATGTTTTAAATTCTGGAAAAACACTTATTTATGGTGTTAAGCATTTTTTAGAAGTGCCTTTAGCTTCTTTTAGAACAGCTGTTTTGGTTAATAGAAATCATAAAGAATATCCCGTAAAAGCAGATTTTAAAGGAATTTCTTTATCTACATCTTTACAAGAAACCATTGAGGTAGATTTTAGCAAAGAGGAATCCGTAGCTTATTTGTGTTAATTTACAAAGATTTTACAATTTCATCTGCTATAACCTGCACAGCCTTATGATCTACAGAGACTGCAATTTTTGCTTGTAAATAAAAATGACGTCTTTCGAACAGGTGTTTTCCTATAAACTCTGCTAATTCATCATCTGAAATTCTAGCAATTAAAGGTCTTTTTGTTTTTTCTGGTAACAATCGTTCTACCAAGGTTGGAATGTTGGCACTTAAATAAACCGAAGTAGATTTTTGATTGATGATTTCCATATTATTTCCAAAACACGGAGTTCCACCACCTAAGGAAAGAATAAACTCTTCTTTATTATCTAGTAACTCTTGTAAACAAGATGTTTCTAATTTTCTAAAATAAATTTCTCCTTTATCTGCAAAAATATTAGCTATTGATTTATTTTCTCTAGCTTCAATATAATCATCTAAATCTATTCTTTTTAAATTCAGAGACTTACTCAATGCATTTGAAATTGCCGATTTACCACAGCCCATATATCCTAATAAAACTAATTTCATCATTTTTACAGCTAATATTACTCATGGCAAATATCATGTAAAAAACTAGCTAAAAAAAGTTTCGTCCCTAAAAAAAACCTTTATATTTGCACTCTCATTGACCTGGTAGCTCAGTTGGTAGAGCATCTCCCTTTTAAGGAGAGGGTCCTGGGTTCGAGCCCCAGCCCGGTCACATAAGCCTCCTTTTTTAAGGAGGCTTTTTTATTTTATGATGGAGAAAGAAGTTTATACTGAGTAAAGTTTAAATAAGTTACTGCCTGGCTACTCCTCTTTATTTAAGGAGGTTCTTCTTATAGTTTAATTACTCTAAAAACTAGTTAAAATAAAAAACTTTATCTCTCTATTTTTTAAAAAGTTCCTATAGAATTTTACAAATAATAAAATTTATTTAAGTTAAAAAACACAACATATTTATTACTTTTACGTTGGTTCTTTAATTTTGCTATAAAAACCTATCAGATTTCTTTTATAATTAAAGACTCTTCTTTAATATTATTTCTTTTCTATCTGATACTTGCTCTTAAAAAATAAATTTTATCAATATTATATAATTATGAATTACACCAAATTAATGACTGCTGCTTTATGTGCAACTATCATTACCTCTTGTAGCCAAAAAGAAAACACTAAGTCTATCTTGGTAAAAAACACTTTAAATTTTGAAAAGACTTTTGAAACTGTAGAATTATCAAAAAAGTTTTTAAACGTTACTGACTTATCAACCATAGGAATTCGTGATACAAATGGAGAATTACAAGTTACCCAAACTGTAGATAATGATGGGGATGGTACTATGGATGAAATTTTATTTCAACCAAAAATAGCAGCAAACTCAGAAAAAACTTATGAAATTGTTTCTATCACTGAAGAGGAAAAACCTAAGGCCGAAGTTCTTTGCTACTCTAGGTTTGTTCCTGAACGTACCGATGACTATACTTGGGAAAACAACAAGGTTGCTTTTCGTGTTTATGGTCCTGTAGCTCAGCAAATGATAGAGGAAAATATTCCTGGAGGAACTCTTTCTAGTGGAGTTGATGCTTGGTTAAAAAAAGTAGAATACCCAATTATTAACAAATGGTATGCTGAAAACGACAAAGATCCTGGCTTCTATCATATTGATCATGGTGAAGGTTTAGATAACTTTCATGTTGGATCTAGTAGAGGTGTTGGTGGTATTGCTGTAAAAAAAGAGGATACATATTATATATCTAAAAACTACACAAAATATCGTACCATTACAACAGGTCCTATTAGAACAAGCTTTTATTTAGAATACGAAAATTGGGATGCAGGTGGTAACTTAATCAAAGAATCTAAAGTAGTTAGTTTAGATTTGGGAAGTAACTTCTCTAAATTTACGACCTCTATAGAAGGAACAAATACTATTTCTGCTGGGTTAACTTTACACGAAAAAGATGGTGTAGTTACAGGAAATGATGAAAATGGTTGGGTAAGCTACTGGCAACCACATGCAGATTCTGAAATTGGAACAGCTATTGTTGCCCCTAAAAACACTTTTGTAAGTTATGAAACTTATGATACAGAAGAAGTAGATCTAAGTAATGCTTATGCTAAACTAAACGTTAAAAATAATAGTGTTGTTTATTATTCTGGTTTTGCATGGTTAAAAAGTGGACAATTTAAAAATAAAGAAGACTGGGAAAATTATCTTAATATGTTTTCTAAACAAATTAACACTCCTTTAGAAGTTAGTATTAAATAATACTCATATAAAATACATTAAAAAGAGGCTGCCTAAAAAGGCAGCCTCTTTTTTTCATAGCAATCTTATGTTGTTCTTATCTCTCTAAAGAAATTGTGTAACCATAAGTATATTTGGTATCGTGTAATCTATATTGTCTGTGTGGATACCTTCCCCAGCTATTGTCTCCACCTAAACCTCTTTGTTTTAAATCTACATGTAAAAACACTTTATTCTCTACAGTTAAATCTGATGGGTGACGTTGTGCTTTCCATTCTCCAGGATCTAAATCTTCGGTAGAAATATTTAAAGCACTAAATCCTAACGGTTGATCTCCAACAATTTTAATTCCACTACCCGAATTATTGGTTAAGGTAATCCAACGAGTATCGGTTTTGTAACCTGCTTCTTGTGGTCTAATGTATGTCCAAGTAAATTGATTTGCTACTTTATCTTTGTAAATCCCTACAAAAGATGATTTATTTCTATCACTATAATTTTCCCAAGGACCACGACCATAATAACTTAATTCATCATAATTTCCATCTAAAACCAAACGCATACCAAAACGAGGTAACTCTGGCACTTCTTGACCATTCATATCTATTGTGGATTGAACATGTACTTCTCCACTATTTTTAATCAAATAATCAATTGTGTATTTTACTTTTAATTCTGGTAAAATAAAGTTTGCAGTTACTGGTAAACCATCAGCTGTTATTTTACCTACTGTAACATCTACAACTTCTAACGTTTTATCTGCAAAACGCCATGCCTTTAATTTTTGTGGCATTTTGTTTCCAAAATCATTATCGGTTGGAGCTCTCCAAAAATATGGACTTGGTAAATTTAAAATAGGAGATCCATCAGCATGCTTTAATTTATATGATGTTAATTTTCCTGTCTTTAAATCTAACTTTCCTTCTATTCTGTAATTATTAAATGATAAAACTTTGTTTTTTACTTTGTAGGATAGTTTTTGAGAAGATGCATCGTCTGATATTAACTCAAAATAATCTGAAACATTTAAATTAAACTGCTCTCTTGCAACTTCATGATTTGCTGCCACAAGTTGATTCTCTTTTTTGGTATAAGCATAAACATTTAAGAAATACTCTCCATTTTCCAAAGCAGGAATTCCTAAATCCATTTGAGTAGTTTCATTTGGTTGTAAAGAAATTTCAAAACGAGAGTCAATTACCTTTTGTCCATTTTTAGTAACATTAAACTTAAAATAGTACTGATCTAAATTGGTAAAATCAAAATGATTAGCAATTGATAATATCTTATTATCCTTTAAACTAAACGCTATATTTTGATGTACTTTTTTAACTTCCTGTAAGGCCGGATGAGGTATTCTGTTAGCGCTTATCAATCCGTTTGCACAAAAGTTTTGGTCATTTTGTAAATCTTTTCCTCCTAAATCTCCACCATAAGCCCAAAAAACTTTTCCATAATCATCTTTGGTTTTTAATCCTTGGTCTACCCAATCCCAAATAAATCCACCTTGCATGTGTTTGCTTGAATTGATAATATCCCAATACTCTTTAAAGTTTCCATTACTATTTCCCATGGCATGAGAATATTCACACATAATAAAAGGTCTGGTTTGTTCAGAAGCTGCATATTCCTTCATATAGTCTATTCCCGGATACATTGGACAAACAATATCTGTATCTCTATTTTGTCCAGCTTGCTCAAACTGAACTACACGAGTATTGTCATTTGCTTTAAGCCAATCATAAGCTTCGTAAAAAACAGGTCCGTTACCACATTCATTCCCCATAGACCAAATAATAATTGAGGTTGCATTTTTATCTGCTTGGAACATACGCTCAATTCTGTCTAAATGAGCAGGAGCCCATAATGGTAAATAAGCTGGGTGAACTTCTTTATTAAAATTACCTTGTAATTCTGCTCCCATAGCATGGGTTTCAATATTAGCCTCATCTACTACATACATTCCATACAAATCACACAATTTGTATAAATAAGGATCGTGAGGATAGTGACTCATACGAATGGCATTGATGTTATTTTCTTTCATCAATTTAATATCTTGAATCATGGTAGCTCTATCAGGAGTATGTCCTTTTACATCGTGATGTTCGTGTAAATTAGCTCCTTTTACCAAAATAGGTTCTCCATTAACCATTAATTGAGCATTTTTGATTTCAATTTTTCTGAATCCCAATTTTTCATTAACAACTCCTAAAACATTCTCTTTATCATTTAACAAACTAATGGTATATGTATATAAATTAGGATATTCTCCACTCCAAGGGGCAACACTTTTTACCACTTCATTAAAATGAACTTCTGTTGTTTTTTTCTTTACTTTTTCTATAAGATTTAAAACAAGTTCTCCTTTAGGATTGTATAATTTTAGTTGAACAGCTCCTTTTTTAAAACTACGTTTTCCAAAGTCACGCAACTTTACATTTAAATCTAAAACTCCATCTTTATAATCTTCAGACAAACCTCCTTTTATAAAATAATCCCAAATAGTTGTTTTAGGAATGGCTTGTAAAGACACTGTACGTTCTAAACCACTTAATCTCCAAAAATCCTGATCTTCTAAATAACTTCCATCATGCCATCTAAAAACTTGTACGGCTAATAAATTCTCTCCCTCTTTTAAATATGAAGTGATATTAAATTCTGCAGGTGTTTTTGATGCTTTGGTCATTCCAACTTCTTTTCCATTAAGATACACTTGTGCGTATCCAGAAATAGAACCAAAGTTTAATATCACCTCTTTATCTTTCCATGATTTATCTACTGTAAAAGTCCTTCTATAAGTTCCTACAGGATTGTAATTTTCATCAATAAAAGGAGCATTTTTAGGAAACGGATATTTTACATTTGTATAAATAGGAGTATCAAAACCTTGTAATTCCCAGTTTGATGGTACTATAATATCTGACCAATCATTATCATTTAAATCTACCTTATAAAAATCTTTTTGTCTAAGTGATGGCTTTTTTACCACGTTAAACTTCCATGTTCCATCTAAAGACTGATAATTTTTAGACAATTCTGGATTGTTTTTTTCTGCTACTTTTTCATTTTCATACAATACAAATATAGCATGAGGTTTTTCTTTGTTTCTGTCTAAAACAGCAGGGTTTTCCCATTCGTTTGCATTTGTTTGCGCAACTAAACTTTTACTCAACCCAAGCAAAACAAGTAAAAACGCTAGTTTAACTCTATTCATTTTATTTTTAATTTTTATGATATTATTTTATCAATACTGTTCACAAAGAAAAAGATATTTTAACCAATACAAAGGGGAGAATATCATAATAAAGAATGGGGTTTTTCATAAAAAAAACAAATTCTTCATTACACTTTTACTTTAAAAGCCTGATATAAAAAACCTTAGGTGTTGATAGCTTATTTTTAGCATTAAACTTAATTTGTAATTGTTTTTGAATGCTAATCTCTTTTGGAACCAAATAATCTATTACGCTTAAATTTAAATTTTCTTTATTTTTTTCTGTTTTAACTAGAGATAAATTTTGTCCATTTAATAACATTTCAAAATTTATATTATTGTCTTCTAAGTTTGAATATGTAACTCTAAGAATTCTCGCATTCTTTTCAGGGTTCTTTAAATAATAACTAAACCAAGCTGTAGTACTTCTCCAATGTAAATTATTTATTTCACCTGCTTTGGTTTTTTCTCCTTTAAACCCATGATCCGATTCGGGTTGTTGTTCTCCCAAAGCTATCTGATCTATAGTTTGTAATTCAAGTGCTAACTTATTAGCTTCTTCGTTTCGTAATTTTTCTTTTTTTGCTTGATACAATTCTTGGGTAGTTGTTGGCCAATATAACATATAACGTGCATCGTGAATGGTATAGAATGGTTGCAATTCAATATTTTTATACTTTTCGTTTTTAATTAAATTTTTGATATTATAATGCAACGGTTTTCCTTTTACAGGAACTAAATTTTTCACCAAACTATTGTTATTATTTGCAACCAACATAGGAGCCTCATCAATAGGATAAAGTGCCCCATTAGCAATATGCCCCATTCTGCTATCATCAGCAAACAATCCTTTTAAATTTGTGGTGTCTGTTTTAGCCCCTAAAACAATTGGTCCATGAACAAATGAAACCCAAGGAGAACCATCAGGCATATTTTCTACAACAGTTTTCATCGGAAGTGAAATATTTATAATATCTCCCGATCTCCATCTTCTCTTTAAAAGCACATAACCATTATTTAAATCTTCTGCCTCTACTTTTTCATCATTCACTTTTACTTCAAAACCATTTTCAATTACCCAATCTGGTTTACGAATATAAATACCAAATTTTTTACTTCTTTTATTTAATTTGATTTTTAAACTCGTTTCTTCAACATATGGAAAATCATTCCCTTGAGTAATTTTAACCCCCTCTTCTACCCAACTAAGTGTTGATGGAATAAATAAATTTACATATACATCTTCATTATCATAAGCATAAATAAACTCTCCGTATTTGGCATGATTTTCCATTCCTGAACCCACACAACACCAAAACCCTTGTTGTGCTTGCGAATACACTCTGTAGTGCCTTGGTCTCATAGGAGTAAAATACACAAAACCACCTTTATCACCTGGATGTTGCGATGATAAAATATGATTATACAACGCTCTTTCATAAAAATGCATATATTTTTCAGAAGGGTGATGTGCTTGTAACATTTTAGTCAACTTTAACATATTGTAAGTATTACAAGTTTCGGGTCCTTCTTTACTATCTAGCATAGAATTAAAGTTTTCAGGATCATGAAAATGTTCTCTAACACTATTTCCTCCAATAGAAACTGTCCATTCATCAACCACTGTATTCCAAAAGAAATTAGAAGCTTTTTCCCAATCTTGCTCTCCCGATAATTCAGCAATGCGTTCGTACCCAATCACTTTTGGTATTTGAGTATTGGCATGTTTTCCTACCAACTTATTTTCTTGTTTTAACAAAGGATTTAAAATGCTTTCATCAGACAATCTTTTGGCCAATGTTAAATATTTTTCATTTCCTGTAATATCATAAGCATCTGCAAAAACTTCGTTAATTCCTCCGTGTTCGCTAATTAAAATTTCTTGAATTTGAGCATCTGAAAGATTTGATGTAACCCCTACAAACCAATCTACCAAATCAATAAACATTTTTTTAGCTGTTTCATTTCCTGCTATCAACCAAGCATCTCTTAACCCTGCAAAAGTTTTATGAATATTATAAATAGGAACCCATTTGTTATTTAAAGAAAATAATCCTGCTTTTATACTTCCTTTGGCAATTTCATTCCACATGTTTAAGCCTCCTGGAATTCCACCAACATACCCATTTCCAGTTTTTTTCTGACAAGCATTTAACTCATCAACCATATAATTAAGACGATCTAAAATTTCTTGATTTCCTGTAGATGCGTACATTAAAGACAATGCTGTTATATAATGTCCACCAATGTGACCGTCTAACCCTGTATTTTCCCAATTTCCGTAAGATTCTTTTTTAGGTTGTAATCCCGCCTCTCTTAAATAGGGTGCTAATAATCTATCTGGATCTATCGCTAATAAATAATGAATATCTGTTTGTTCGGCTTCTTTAAAAGGACTATCTAACAACCTTACTGCTGTTAATGGAAAACTTTTTAATTTTTGCCCTATAACTTTTCCCGTAGCTAGTAACATACAAACAACTAATACTGTATGCTTTATTGAAAATTTTATCATGTTAAGTTTATAGTATGATTATTTTTTTTGATTGATTGTTTATTTTCAATACATAAATTCCTGCTTCCATATACTGAGGAAGCAACAAGGTATATGTTTGATTTCTTGACTGATATGTTTTTTGTAAAACATCTATTATTTTTCCATTTACATTACACAGATAAATTGAGCTATTTTCCAATACATTTTCTACAACTATTTCACGTGAATCTGCTAAATTAATTGGGTTAGGACTAATTCCTATAGGTGTATTACCATCTATTGCTTTCTTAGTAAAAAAGCTAGTTGCATAGGCAAAAGCATCATCTCCAATTTTTTTTCCCATAAACCTTCCAGGAACATCATCTAAAGGAGGATGAATTCCACCCCATATTCTTGACAAACTACATTGATCCGAAGCATCTCTATAAGTTGCCCATTGTAATTTTACATCTACAGACGGGCCTTCTTCAAACACTAAAAACTCATTCTTTTTAGCAATAAACTCTCCATACCCACCAGGAAAATACTCATCACCAGTTAACCAAGTCATAATTTCAGCAGCTGCCCTAGAATAGGTAGAATGACCAGAAACATATCCAGCAAAAGGAGGAGTTACAAAAGTAGGTCTTTGGTATGGCCACCAATCTTTGGCTAAAATCCATCCAACACCTGCCTCATCCACTTCTGGATTTTCAATAAAATCATGACCTCTCCAAGAAAATACTTTTACTTTACCAACATTAATATTATGAAACCCTGCTAAAGGATCTCCTTCTTTAATAAGTTCAATCAACCCTTCTTTTAGTGGAATTCCATCTTGATGATAATTTGGTAAAGAAGAATCGGAACTTTGCCCCATTTCAGCCATATAACGAATGGCAGATATCGGCCTTATATAATCATACCATCCTTTTACTCCCCAAGCAGTAATGGCTGCATCGTGCATGGCTCCACCTAAAGTAAAATATGCTTTTACATCCCATTCTAAATCAGACAATACAGATCCTTGCCCATTTAGTTTTTTTACCAACAACGGATGATCGTTTACATGGTTTAAAATGGTAAACCAATGTCCTGGTGGCGTTTCAGAATCTGGACCATCTGCCCAAAATTCTGCCAACACTCTGGTATAATCTCCCCTAGGCACCCATTGTTCTGCATAAGATGTATTGGTTCTTGGATTTATAATTCTCCCTTCTCCTATATCACCTCCTTTAATTTCTTTATAAAAAGATGGATATTCTGAAAAACTTTTAGGCAATTCTTCTAATTGAATATTCCCCATAGCTTTTGGAGAAATATCCCATTGTACTCCATCATGAGCATCTAAATGTGCTCCCCATTTACTCACCAAAGAAAATGCCCATTTATAATTGTAATCTTCTATAATTGGTGGTGTTCCTGGATCGTGATAAACTATATACTCATCTCCTAACCTATAAAACGTTTTTTTATCTTCCTCTTTCAATGCAAAAGGGTGTACACTTCCCCATTCTGGACTTAAAAATCCTGGAGTTACTCCACCAATTACATTCCCACTCTGATCTATAAACGTATTAAAACTCAATGGTTGCCAACGGTTAGGGTTGATGTTTTCTAAACTTCTTGGGTTTGATAAATCTAAAGAATTGTTAACAGGTTGATAAAACTTATTTTGATACAAATTTTCTTCATTAGCTCCATCTTGAAACCCATATTGAATGATTTGATTTGCAATATAATTTCCTAAAGCAACGGCACTTCCTGTTGTATAATCTTCATCGGTTATACTACTATCATACCCCAATTCCGTCATGGTGGCTTCTATAATAGACTGAGTGAGTTCAGGATTTGGAGCATGAGCAAAACGGTGAGACAATAAGGTGTACATGGCATAACTTATTGTTTTTTTTCTGGCATCATCAATCTTTTCAGTAGTGGTAAAGCCATCAAAATCACAAGTAAAACCATGTAAGGTATTTCCTAACAAATAGGTTTTAGCACTAGCCTCGTATACCGCCCAAGCATCGTACATGGCAATACTGGTGTGAAATAAATTACGAGCGTGAACCGTAGGTCTTGCATAATCTTTTCTGATTAATGATAACAAAGTTTCATTCCAAATTCTAGCAATGGAATGTGGTGCTGTTTGGGTAACCTCTTCTTTATGAATAGTGATTGCCTTTTCTTTTGGTAAACTCTCACAATATTGATTAGATTCAATCACTTTTAGAACTCCGTTTGTAGAAGCTCCCCATTTTACGGTTATGACTCCTCCTGTAGCATCTCCCAAAATTTCTCCTCCTAAAATACTCCAACGCAGTGAAGAATTTTCTGATAATGGATAAGAATACACTTCTATATGGTTTTGAGTTACATTACTAGCTCCATCAATATCTGATGCTTCTATATATACACAATTTCCATCACTAATAGTAGCATTGGGATTGTAATTACAAGATTTTGGATCCATACACCCATAAATTTTAGTGACAGGTGATGCAGCTACCTCACTAATTCCTGTTCCTTCTTTTACCAAAAAAGTTTTGTTGGTTGCTAAATTTGTATAGGTTTCTACCGTACCCATTGGCCAAGTAACAATAAGTTCTAACACTTCATCATCAGCCCCCAAACCAAAGTGCACATTTTGTAAACTTTGAGAAATAAAGTTTTTTCCTGTATAAAATCTATGCAACGAACCGCTTGTGGTTTTTACTTCTATTTTTGTTCCGATGGCATTTTTGTTAGAACTAGTTCCTTCTAATTTTATTTTTAACCAATTGGGATGTACTTCATTTTTATTCTGATGATCAATCAATTTATTTTCATACAAATACGATGTTTTGTCATTATTGCTAATAAATACATCTAAATCCCCATCGTTATCAAAATCAAAAACTGCTTGTGAAACACTGATGGTAATTTCCCCCAAATTTGTTTTATCAGAGCTATTTACAAATCCGCTTTGAGCACTTGTGCTAATATTTTCGAAATAAATATTATTTCCCAAACCTGCATTGGGATAATCAAAACCATTAACCACATAAATATCTTCATCTCTATCCAAATCAAAATCAGAGAAGGTCACTCCCCATGCCCAACCTGCATCGTAAATATTATAGGTTCTAGACATATCTTTATACGTGTTGTCTGGTTGTTTTTCAAACAAAGCATTGTTACCAATGGTGGCTACATAAATATCAAAAACACCATCGTTGTTATAATCTCCTAAAGCACCTCCCATGTCTCCTCTGGCGATGTCTAAATGATAGGCTGCTGCCTCTTCTGTAAAAGACGTCCCGTTGTGATTGATGAATAAATTATTCGCTCCGTTTTGATCAATCGGAAAATCATTCAACAAGTATAAGTCCATCCAACCATCACCATTGATATCCATAGGAATACTTTGATAAGAATGTGCACTGGGCATGTTTGGAAACAAGTGACTTACATTGGAAAAAGTTCCGTTTCCATTGTTTTTATACAAACGATTTCCCTCACAATCTCCATCCCAATCGGAAACATAAATATCTAAAAAACCATCGTTGTTATAATCAAACCAAGTAGCATCGGTATTAATGCAACCGTTATATTTTGGAAATCCTGCTGCTTCGGTTACCTCTACAAAAGTTCCATTTTGTTGGTTGCGAAACAATTGCAATTTGTTGGTGTGAGTCATAAACAAATCTGGAAAACCATCATTGTCATAATCTCCCCAAAAAGCACCAAATTTATAGCCTGTTAACGCTTCGGAAATTTCTCCTGTTTCTCCTTCGGGAAACAAATTAACCAATCCTGATGTTTGTGTGACATCGGTAAAAGTTCCGTCGTTATTATTTTTAAACAATTTACTGGCTGTAACGTTTAGCCCTTCTACATCTTGAGCTTTTGCAACTACAAACAAATCTAAATCCCCATCTTGATCGTAATCTGCAACGGCTGCTCCATTGTTCTCTTCAGCATTCCCCAAGCCTGCATATTCTTCTACATGCTGAAAGGTTTGTGCTTGTAGTGATTTTCCCCCCATGCTTATTAAAAGCATCACTAGCACCACATAATTTTTAAAATTCATTCCCCTTGTTTCTAAAATAGTTAGTTCGTCTATAAATATAATAAGGACATTTTTAATTACCTATCTCTACAATACTATTTAGAGCTTATCTTTATTTTTTGACTTTTTAAATTAGGAGCACTTACCTCTAGTAAAATATCCCCTGATTGTTGTGTGCTTTTTACAACCACCATCGCTTTCCCTTTCCATGCTTTTCTTTTGTTAGCAACATATAAATCTGTATCTTTTAAATTGGCATTATCTACAGCTACAATTTCCCCTTGACCAGATATTTTAAAAGTTAATTCATTTTCTGCATTGGGATTAACAATCCCTTCAGCATCGGTTAAATGGACTGTAACAAAAGATAAATCTTGTCCGTTTGCTTTTATCTCATTACGATCTGCGATTAATTTTATTTGTTTTGTTTCTTTAGCTGTTTGTAAAACAACTGTTTCAACTTCTTTGTTGTTTACTAATCCAACAGCTTTAATTTCTCCTTTGGTATACGGAATTTTATACACAGCCTTAAACTTTTGAGCTATGATTGTTTCTTTATCTCCAACCGATTTTCCATTCACATACAATCGTACTTTTGGATATTTTGAATATAGCTCCACTTCTATTTCTTTTCCTTCATAGCCTGGCCATGTCCAGCTTTCCCAAGTTGGCCACACAGCCCAAGAAGTTAAAGTTATTGGGCCATGAGAAGGATTTGGTTCTTTGACCGCCATGTATAGTTTTTCATTGGTATTATAAAGCATACTTCTATAATGTGAAATAGGTTTTCTCCATCCCATTAAATCAATATCTCCACAATATGCCCCATGCCAAGGAAATAAATTCCCTTCCCAATGTTCTCCTTTAGGTTCCCCTGGATAAACATAACGACCAATTCCAGATTCTCCAATATAATCCATGGCTGTCCATACAAAATCACCAATAACATAATTGTGTTTTTGCACTAAATTCCAATTTTCAAAAGCATCTTTTGGATAGGATTCTGTTTGAACAATGATACGAGAAGGAACTCTTTGATGATCTGATTCAGCTCTGTGTAATTGATAATTATATCCTGCAACATCGTGTTGAGCCATTAAAGGGTCAAAAATTTCCCAACCTTGTCCCCAAGTTGTCATTGCAGAAGTTACGGGACGGGTAGTATCTAAATGGCGAACTGCATTTGCTAACATTTTTGCTGTTTCAACAGCTTCTGGTTTTGTTCGCTCTATAATTTCATTCCCAATACTCCACATAATAATAGAAGGATGATTACGATCTCTTATAACCATGGACTCTAAATCGTGTTTCCAATGCTTGTCAAAAAGTGAGGCATAATCATGGGGAGTTTTACTTGCTTTCCAACCATCGAATGCTTCATCAATTACTAACATTCCTAATTGATCACATGCATTTAGAAAAGCTTCGGAAGGAGGATTGTGTGAAGTTCTTACAGCATTAAACCCTGCTTTTTTAAGTAGCTCTACTTTTCTTTCTTCGGCTCTATCGTAAGCCGCAGCACCTAAAGCTCCGTTATCATGATGAACACAACCTCCGTTTAAAAGTATTTTTTTTCCATTTAATAAAAAACCATCCTTTGTACTAAAGTCAATGGTTCTAATTCCAAACGTTTTTGTAACAACATCTTCAGGAAGGTTCTTTTCTTTATTGCCTACTTTGTAAACAGCAATGTTTGCTTCGTATAAATTTGGCTTTTCAACAGACCATAACATCGGTTTAGAAGTTTCTATTGAATAGGTTACTTCTTTTTCTTCTCCCGCTTTTAACTCAACATACATTCCATGTCCATTGGCCACTACTCTATCAGCTTCACTGAATTCTTTTTTATTGTAAATTTTTGTAATTAATGTTAACTCTTGTAATTCTTTTGTATCATTTTTAAGCGTTGTTGTTACATTAATTTTCGCACTTTTATTACTCACCTCTTCTGTAGTAATGGCTACTCCCCATGTTTTTACATGAATAGGATTTTTTACTTTTAGCCAAACATGACGATAAATTCCGGAACCGCTATACCATCGACTGTTTTTTTGTTTGGAATTATCGACTCTTACAGCAATGGTATTTTCTTCTCCGTATTTTAAATAAGGAGCCATATCAAACTCAAAAGACGTATAACCATATGCTTGTCTTCCTATGCTTTTTTCATTTACATATACTTCAGCATTCATATACACACCTTCAAAATAAAGACTTACTTTTTTACCTTGATAGTTTTGTGGCACCGTAAACTTTTTTCGGTACCAACCAGTTCCCATCGGATAAAAACCTCCGTCTCCTTGGCTAGGATTACTTTTTGCCGATGCTCCCTGAATACTCCAATCGTGAGGTAAATTTATTTCTTTCCAATGTTGATCATCAAAATTCTCAAGGTGAGCATACAAAGAGTTCCCCGTAGAAAATTTCCAGTTAAAATCAAACAACTGTTTTCTTTCTACAGATGTTTCTTTTTTGGTATTACAAGCAACTGACAACACAAGGGTCAAAATCAGTACGAGTGTTTTTATTAATTGTTTCATTTTTATGCACTTCTTTCACAGGTGTGTAATTTACACTTATATAGTAACATCTCAAAATAAAGAAGACTAGATTTTTAATTATTTGCATCTAATTATTATAAAAAAAGGGAATCTTATACTGATAAAAGATTCCCTTTTGAAAATATTTCAAAAAAACAGGTTTGTTTGTTACAAACTTATTTTCACTCCATTTAATCGAACTTTGTCTATACCACCTTGCTCATTAAAATTTAAACTGTCTATAGCCAACTCTCTTAACAAATCGCTGTGATCTTTATTGTTGTTTTTTTGGATTCTATGATACAAAATATACGTCTGCCCACTTTGATTAAAAACAGTATGATGTCCTGGTCCCATGGTACTTTTGTCTGGACTGGTTGTTAAAACAGGACTCTCCTTTCCTTCTTTCCAAGGTCCGTAAGGAGTGGTTCCTGTAGCGTACCTAACTTTGTAAGTTTCATTGGTACATTTTCCATCAGAATACATTAAATAATACACTCCCTCTTTTTTTAACATGATAGGTGCTTCAAAATAATTTGGAGGAGTAATATCTTGTATTTCATCTGCATTAAAACTTATCATGTCCTCGGCTAATTTTACAACAAAACAATGACCGTTAACCCATTTTAATCCAGACCCCCAATACAAATAAGCTTGTCCATCATCATCTATAAAAACCTCAGCATCTATCATATGGTATTCAGGAAACATATCACCTTTAATTAATGGGGTATTATCTGATTTAGCATTTTTCCAAGGTCCTAAAGGATGTTCACTTACTCCTACCCACACTTCACTCCCTACAGAAACATACATGTAAAACTTACCATTATTTGCTTGTATTACGGATGGAGCCCAAACATTACTATCGTTAGACGTAGCACTGGTACATGCTTGTTTGGTAGGCCAATTGATAGTTTTTTGCTCCCAATTTTTAAAATCTGAAGATTCCATCACTGCCAAATCTGTTCCTCCCCATGGATCTTTGGTTGCATATATATAATATTTACCTTGAAATTTTACAATAGACGGATCGGCAAAATCTCCTTTTACCATAGGATTTTTAACCTCAACAACTTGCTGATTTTTACAAGAAAACAATAATGCAACAGCAAAACAAACCGCCCCTAAAGAAGCATATTTTTTTAAATAGTTCATACTTTATAATTTTACAATGATAAATGTAACATCACTTTTGTGAATTTATATGCACAAATCAGTCAAAAACATAGAAACAAATATTACTGAATCCCTTTAGTAGTCATTACTATAGGTTTAATAGTTCCATTTCTATTATACTCTAACTTATCAATACAAACAGATCTACTGTAACTGCTTCCTTTAGTTTGCATGGCTCCATTGTGATATATAAAATATGATTCTCCTTTAAACGCTACTATTGCTTGGTGATTGGTATTGCTATTTCCAGCTATTTCATTTAAAATTCCTTTATACTCATAAGGCCCTTCAATATTGTCTGCCATAGCATAGGCTATTTTTTCAGGAAAACCTGTTGCATAACTTAGGTAGTATTTTCCTTTATATTTATGCACCCAAGGGGCTTCTGTAAAATCAAAACCTTCAAAATTAATTTGTTTTATTTCACCATCAATTTCTACCATATTATCTTTTAATTTGGCATAATAACATTCTCTGTTCCCCCAAAAAATCCAACTTTGTCCATCATCATCCGTATAAATAGCAGGATCTATACAAGCCCATGAATGGATTGAAGCAAAACAATCTTTATTGGTTAACAACGGTTTTCCTAAAGCATCTTTAAAAGGTCCTTGAGGATTGTTTGCAACCGCTACTCCAATACCTGTCCAATTAGTACTAATGTACCAATAATATTTTCCGTTTTTTTCAATAACATGACCTGCATAAGCATCTCCACTTTTTGCCCAAGAAAAATCCGTGATATTAAGTGGAGTAGGATGTTCTGTCCAATTTTTCATATCATTTGTAGAGAAAACACACCAATTTTTCATTTTATACCCTTTTTGCCCTCCAGCAAAATCATGCCCTGTATATAGCCATAAAGTTTTATCTACCACAATAGCAGCAGGATCGGCAGTATATTTATGTGTAATAATTGGATTTCCTTTTGATTTGAAAGCAAAGCTTGCTTCTTTTAATAGTTCTTTAGGAACCCCTCCCCATTTTTTGTTAAGTCTTTGTGCTTCTTTACGAGTAATTCCGATAACACTCCCATGTCTTGGAAAAAAATCTTTGGTAAAAGATTCTGGTTTTTCAGTAAAATTATACAAATCTTTGGTGCGTTGAAATTCATACCTTCCGCTAGAATATAAATCATACATTAATATGTATTCATCAGAATTGTTTAATTTAAAAATAGAAGAACCTTCAACTGTTGTTTTTTGATTTGCATAAGAGTCTATATACTCAAAACTTTCTTTCCAAGGACCTTGTAAAGATTTACTAGTGGCTTGTTTAATTCCATTCTTTACTTCTTTACCTTGTTCATCTTTAGTGTTTCCTTTGTAGAACAAATGATAAATTCCGTCTTTATAAATAATATCCCCATCAATTGCTCCATCTTTAGCACTATACAATAAAGTAGGTGTGTTTTCAAAACCTGTAAAATCTTCATTAGCATAAGCAGCGTAAAAATCTAATTTTTGATTGTAATTAAATCGGATCGTAAAATAAACTAAATACTTTTTTACTTCAGGATCATAAATAGTTTGTGGAGCCCATACCCATTTGATGTCTTTAAACTTTTTAGGATAACTTTTTTCCAAGTCTATTACAGATGAATTCCAATCTATAAGGTTTTTAGAATACATCATTGTAATTCCTGGATTATAATCCCATCCATTTTTACGAGTATTCATATCGGTAGCAACCATATAAAAGTCTTGGTTTTCTCCTCTTAAAATATGAGGGTCTCTAACACCTCCTGTACTTGAAATTTTATCAGAAGAAATAATAGGTTGATTATTATTTAAAGCACTCCAATGAATAGCATCATTACTCACCGCAAAACGAAGTTGTTCTTGTTTATTTTCAAGACCTCTACCTTCAAAAAAAGCAAATAAATAACCTTCAAAGTTTTTGTTTTGAGAAAATAATGATGAAAAACTCAAAACAGCAAAAAGCATTGTGTTTAAAAAATATTTATTCATAAATTTTATTTCTTATTTGTTAATAGAGAAATTCATTCCCCAATGCTTAGCTAGTTTTAAAGCTTGTTTTTTAGAAATAGAAATAACAGCTCCATGCTTTGGAGAAGTAAAGTTTGTAGTTTTCATTACTCCTTCATTAAAGTGTCCTAAGTTTTTAAAATTGATAAAATCAGTAGTTTCTACAAATCCAAAATTATGAGGATGAACACTAAATATATCATACATTAGCACCCATTTGTCTGTACCGTTTTGTTTCCACATATTTGGAGCTTCGCAGGAACCTGGTTCAAAATCTATCCATTTAGGATCGTATTTATATCCTTTGTTTATTTCATCAGAAAAAGCAATTTTAATTCCGCCTGGTCTCTCTTGAGCTACATAAGTCATACAATAACGACCATCGGGTATTTGAGTGATATCAGCATCTAATACCTGAACTTTTTCATTAGGATAATCAAACAAAATTTTTGGTTCAGTTATTATTTTAGTAAAGTCATCATTGGCATAAGCATAATACATTTTGGTTAACCCATGTCCTATTCTCATGGTAAAATAAACCATCATTTTATCTTCTTTAGGATCGTAAATAGTTTGTGGAGCCCATGCGCAGCCCATTTCTTTTAAACTTTCAAAAGTATCGTTAAAAATAAAATTGCTATGTGTCCAATGAATTAAGTCTTCTGACTTCATCATTACAAAACCTTTATTATTTCCCCAATCATATTTATCTACAGGGCGTTCCCATTGTGTTTCTCTGTGTCCTTTTTCTTTTCCAAATATATGGAGGTCAGTCATCACTATATAAAAAGCTCCATCTGGTCCTTTGGTTATATGCGGATCTCTAATTCCTTTTTGACTTGCAATGGTATCACCTCCAATTACTGCTTTTCCATTATTGATATCTGTAAAAGTATATCCATCTGCACTTAAAGCAAAATGCAAGCTATGATCATTGTCTTTAAAGTAAGTCATTAGGTAGACTAAAGATTCAGCATCTTGTTTTTTTATAGACCTACATCCAAATAAAGTTGCTATTATAACAAGAGCTATAAAATATGTAAATAGGTGTGATTTGTTTTTTCTCAAGATTTATAGTTTTAATAGTTAATTTATCATTGCCAATATTTTACAAATATTGAAGCTTATTTTATTTTTAGAGAAATACTTACAAAGTTGGAGTCACGGGTTTGATACTTCCATCGGCATTAAACTCCATTTTATCAATACAAACCTCTCTATTGTATCCTGCTGCTCTTCCCATTTCTATTCCGTTAGGACGAGTAAAACGATGATAAACAATATGCCAAGTATCGGTTCCTGGAGTTTGAATAACACTATTGTGCCCTGTACCATAAATTCCGTTTTCTGGTCTTTTTTCTATTACAATATTATTTTCTGGAATTTCTAAAGGTCCTGTTGGACTTTTAGATGTAGCATATCTTACTCTATAATTAGGACTTCTAGTATCGTCTTCTGACCATAAAAAATAATACGTTCCATTTCTGTAAAACACTTCTGTTCCTTCTCTAAAGGTTCTCCCTGGACGTAGTAACACCAATGAGTTTGGCTTGATAGAAATCATATCATCATTTAACTCAACGCAAGCCATATGACCATTCCCCCAATACAGATAACTTTTTCCTGATACTGGATCGGTAAAAATATCTGGATCTATTTCTTGACCTCCTCTTGTTCCTTCAGGTCTTTTTGCAACTAGTGGTTTTCCAGAATCTACAAAAGGCCCTGTAGGTTCATCGGACACCGCTACTCCAATTTTTTGAGCTGCCGTGAAATAATAAAAATATTGATACTTTCCGTTTATCTTTTTTTCTATTGCTGCAGGAGCCCAAGCATTTCTATCTGCCCAACTTACATCTTTTTTTAAATCTAAAATAACTCCCTCATCTGTCCAATGTACCAAATCTGGTGATGAAAATGTTTTAAAATATGTTCCAGACCATCCCGTAAATCCATCACTTGTTGGATATAGATAATATTTCTTGTCTTTGTGTGAGTAGATAATTTCTGGATCGGCATAATAACCATCTAATACAGGATTATTATCTACACTTACCGTTACTTTATATGTTTTTTGTATTTCTCCTGTTGAAACAATATAATCGACTGCTCCTTTAGAAAAATCTTGAGCTCCAAAATTTAAGATTGTTGCCCATGAAACTGTTTTTATTTGTGGATCAAAACTCTTAATATTTGTATCTGCTTTTACAGGAATGTAAATAGTATTCTCTTCATCATTAAACACAACATTGTTCTTTTTAACTTCTTTTGCATTAAAACTTAAAAAAGAACTTTTATTAATTCCTCCCCATTTATTTATCAATGCTTGTGTTTCTGCTTCGGTAATTCTAATAACCGTTCCGTGTCTTGGATGAAAATTCATAGAAACAGCTTCATCAATAACTGCAAAATTTTCTAAATCTTTGGTTTTGGTAAACTGATATTTTCCTGATGAATACATATCATACATTAAAATATATTCATCTGAATCTATCAATTTAAAAATTCCTGAACCTTCTACAGCCGCATCTGTTTGATCGTAAAAACCTTCTTGCTGTACATATCCTTGGGTTAAGTTACCTGAAATTGCTTTTTTAATTCCACCACCATGACTTTCATTCTTAAAAAACAAATGATATTTTCCATTTTTGAAAACAATGTCTCCATCTATACAAGCGCTATTTGTAGGACTATAAAACAATTGTTTTGGAGTGGTTGCTAAACCTGTAAAGTCTTTATTTGCGTAGGCATAATAAATAATATCTGGACCTTTACTTCCTAACATAGACCAGTAAACCATATACTGATTTGTTTTTTCATCGTAAATAGTTTGTGGTGCCCACACACGTACTACATCTCCAAATTCTTTAGGGTACGTTTTTGGAATGTTGATTACTGTTGATGTCCAATTGATTAAATCTGTAGATTTCATTAACACCATCGCTCTGTTTGAACTCCATCCGTTAGCAGAAACCATATCTGTAACCACCATATAAAATGTTTTACCATCGGCTCCTCTTAAAATATGTGGATCTCTAACCCCACCTGTAGAACTAATTTCTTTGGAACTAATAATGGGTTGATTATTATTTAAAGCTTGAAAACTATACCCGTCTTTACTAATTGCATATCTAATTGCCTCCTCATCTCCAGTATTTCCTGTAAAATAGGTAAACAAATAATGACTGTATTTTTGTTCTTTTTGAGCAGTAGTTTTTGATGTTGTTTTACAAGCAACAATACTTAACAATAACATGAAAGCAACTAAAGCTTTTATAGATATTCTTTTTGGTTTCTTCATTTGATTTAAATATATAATTGTATTTCTAATAGCTGATTTTCTTTCCGACTTACCTAAAGTGTAAATATAACATTTATAAAATTATTTATTCTATGTATCTATTCTTTTATAAGATTTGCAAGTAGTGTAAAACTATTTTTTTTAACTTCTAAACTTATGGATTTATAATTCAAAAACATGGAGTTAGTTACTAGGCAATCCATCTGCTTTCATTCCTTGAATGATTAATGCATGAATCATGTACAATTCATCACTACCTGTATCTTCATGAGCTCCGTTAATTCCATAAGGCCAAAAATGTGTACCATCTCCTTTAACAACCTGACTAATATCGCCTGTAAGCATTTTTAAAATTTGATTGGCACGTTCACCTTTCCAAGTTCCTTGCATTAAATCATCATAATATTTCCAATGTGTCCCTACTCCCACTGCATGAGCCATTTCATGCATTGCCGTTCCGGTTCTTTGGTACGATGCATTTGCTCCCATATTAATCCAACCATCAAAATTAGCATCGGCAGTTGGAGTTCCAGGAGAGTAATTTACAGTAACGTGTTTTTCAATAGATGTAAAATTGTTATAATAAGCAATTGCTTCATCAAAAGCAGTTATGATACGATTTTTAGTAACTTCATCTGCATCATTCGGATGAAAAGAATATGTGAAATTTCCTGGCTTAATAGTTTGCATACTCACCTCTTCACCATACAAAACATCATCATTTACCGTAATTACATAAGGCCTTATATAATACATTGTTTGTGGTATTAATTTAGTCATTCGTTGTAAATAAGACTGACTAACAGACTCATGAATCAATTGTTGATCTGAAATTGATGGCCGGGTTTTGGTTGCATACACCACTCCTTGTTCTTTTATTTCTAAATCCCCTTCTTCTAACTGAACCTGTATAAAAAGATCGTGAGCAGCTGCTACTTTAACGTTATGAATATGTACCAATGGAAAAGCGGGTGAAAGCGTAGTAAAACTAACCTGATTACCATAATTTACTCCTTTAGAATTTACAGCATACGCTCTGGCATAATAGGTAGTTCCTCCTTGTAAATTAGATAGATTTACCTTAAATATTCCACTAGCTTTTAATAATATTGGAGTTTCTTTATCTCCTTCGTAAGTAGGACTTGGGGTAGTGCTATAGCAAACTCCTCTTTCGGTAACACTAGCTCCACCATGATGCGTAACCTCTCCCCAAATCACAGCTTTAAACACTGCTATTTCTTCGGCTTCGTTTGTTTTTAAAGTAGCCAAATCTACTTCATTTTCTATTTCTTCTTCTACTATTATTTCTTTTGCCGAAGAAGATGAGCACGACAGTATTAAAAAACAACAATAAACAAATAAGTATATTTTTTTCATAGATTTTTAGATTAAAAAAGAGAAGAAAATATTTAAAATTTTCTTCTCTTTTACACTTATTAAAACAACAAAACTATTCTAATACTACAGCTATTTCCCATGATATAATATTACAAAAACGCCCTGGGTCACCATCAGCTTGTGTTGATGCAAGACCTACTGAAATATCTGAAATTTGATCCACAGTAAAATCGACAACATAATTTAAACTAGAAGTTACTAAAACTCTCTTAGTCCCAATCACCTCTGTTGCTGTGGCAATATTATCTACATCAGGTAATCCATCTCCTATTGCTATTACAAAATGTGCACCTCCAACATCAGCAATATCATGATTTGTATCTCTTAATGTAACTTTTAATTGATATTTAGCTGGTAAAACATCATTTAACACCTGATATACTTTACCATTTGTAATCCCAGGAGATCCCCAACCAGACTCTAAATTAAAAATATTACCATTCCATTCATCCCAACCACCATAACCACCGTGGTTTTTTGCAGCATCGTTAGTAATCCAGTCAGCTAAGTTTCCCCATCTACCTCCATCAGTTGCAGTTGCTATAAAAGGAACTGCTGCATTTTTTAAAATTGGAGTTGGAATAGGTTTTACATTTTCATAATCTGTATAAAAAGTATCTATACTTTTAACTTCCTGAGAACTTGGAACAAAAGCTGACCTATAACGATAAGTAGAACCACTCTTAAAATCATTAATAGTTAAACCATCAGCACCTATTTCTACAAACTCTGTTATTAATTCATCGGCATTGTTTGTATATTCAATATAAGATCCTATAACACCAGAACTCAAATCCATTTCTGCAAAATTGATTTCTAAATCTGAATTCACCAATATATTTGAAACCAACGGTCTGTTAAAAATAGACTCCTGAAAACGATTCCCAAAAACTTCTTGAGTTTCGGTTACAGGAATAGAAGTATTTCCTTTGTCATCAAAAGTTCTTACAGTAAAATTATAAATATTTTCAGCTAAATTATCTATAATGTATTCTACCTCATCAACTCCCTCTGTTCTATTAATAGGAATACTAATAGAGTCTTTATAGGTATTCCAATACACTCTTACCTCATTAACTTTAGGGTCTGATATAATTAATCCTTTTAACTTCACTCTGTTTTTACCTGGAAAAATTTCTAAAGAATCTATTTTACCCGTGTATGATATTTCACCACCCTCTATATACTTTAAGTATTCATCATCTTTAGAACAAGAAAACACACTTAAAACCAAGGCCATGGTAAAAACAATTCTTATTATATTTTTTATTTTTTTCATTTTTTAGATTTTAAGATTAAAAATTAGGGTTACCAAATACTTGTACTTCCCCAACAGCCATATAATCACCTCCTGCCCAGTTTTCCATACATTGTATTCTTAGATAACGTACTGCTGGTTTATCTAGACCTATTTCATAATCGGCACCATCTTGTGCTGCTACCAAATCATCATTATTTTCTTGACCATAAGGAAGCCCTGAAGGTTTTTTAACTTCATACTCTCCTAACAACGTCCAACCAGACAAATCACCATCATTTAATTCATTCGCTCCCCATATTTTAAATTTACGCATGGCTCCTAAATAATAGTACAATCTCTGTCCTCCAATAGGTTCTGAAAATTGCCAAATATGCAAACGACTTAATTTGGTTATTTTACCAATATCAAACGTTACCAAATGATCTTCTGTTTCTACAGTTCTACTAGTGAAAAAACTGTCGTACCACTCTAGAACTCCTCCATTAAACAAATCCCTTACTTCAGTATGACTTGCTATTAACTCAGCATCGTTAGCCAAAGTAATTGGTTTCATATCTGCTCTTGGCATTAACGCCTCATACCATGGTGTAATTTCTTGATACAAGGTATCTGTTACATTTAACCACCTATCTCTAACTGCGAAAGCAAATTCTTGAGGAATGGTATCAAAACCTCTTATACTCTGTCCTATTTCATCTACCTTAGTATAAATACTTGTAGGTAAAGGCACCCAGTCTCCTTCAATATTTTTTTGCATTACAAGTAAAGCTATATCTTCTTTATTTGGATTATCAGCATTAATTCTCAACCCTCCAAAATCTGGTTGCGTAGTTATAGACTCATAAACCCCATAAATTGGTGCTTGTAATGGGGCTACTGTAACTTTTACTGGAGTGGATTCAACCTCACTTCTATTCACTGCAGTAATGCTTACTTCTCTTTCAGATAATCCTGTAAAACCTTCTAACAACATGGTATTATTGTAGTAGGATGATTTTACTTCCATATCTGTTCCATTTTCTAAGGTATATCTTGCCACAACATATAACAAATCTTGATTATTTGGTAATGTGTATTGTAGCTTTGCTTTTCCTGGTAAATTTTGAATGGTTACATTTTTTACTTCTCCAGGAGCTTCCGAATTATTTTCATAAGGAGTATTCCCTTCATCTTCGGTACAACCAGTTATGGTTAACACCAAAGACAATCCTACTGCTTTGAAAAAATTTATCATATTTATTTTCATCATCTTCTATGTTTTTTATTACCAACCTGGACTTTGAACTAGGTTCGGATTTTGTATTAAAGTATTTACGTTAATTGGCCAAAAATAATCTCTAGGAGCTACAAAACGTTGTTGATATAATGTAACGACTTGGTAGTACGATGATTCATTTACACCAAAGACATTCCATCCTTTTACAGGTTCGTTAAACTCCTGTGTTGCTTTTTTCCAACGTCTAATATCCCAATAATTTTTTCCTTCAAAAGCTAACTCTATACTTCTTTCTTTGTGAATAATTTCTCTCATTCCATCTTTAGAGGTGTACTTAGTTGGGTTAGATGAGAAATTTTGCCATGAATTCTCTACTCCATCTAAGCCAGCTCTAGAACGAATGGCATCTACATATTGTAAAACTTCAGCTGTTGGACCTTCTACTTCATTTAAAGCTTCGGCATACATTAAATACAAATCTGCTAATCTTAATTCTGGCCAAGCATAATCTTGATAAGATGCCCCTCCATTACTGTCAAAAGTTTGTTCCCAGTCTATTAATTTTTTGATAAAATATCCTGTAATATTAAAATCAAAAGCATCTGAACTACCTGCATAATCTTTAAACTTAGCCTCAATATGCCAGCGTTTTTCATCTGCACCACTATCAAACTTATACCACATAGCTCCGTCAAACCCTAAGTTTGCATAAAAACGTGGCTCTCTATCAAAATTTAACATAGAGGTTCTATATCCTTCTAAGATATCAAGTCCTTCGGCTGCTGTTGCTTCTCTTATATCTGTAATATCAGTAAAGTCTAACGTAGTATCTTCTTCAATAGGCACTCCATTTTTAGTGTAAAAATTAGAAGCAGCTTCTATTGTTGGCGACAATACTTTTCTTGCTTGAGTATGGGCTACTGTATTAACTAAAGGAGCCATACACAAACGTTGTAATTGCCAAGTTCTACTATTTGGATTTGCCCAAATAATTTCATCGTTAAAACGTTCTGTAACTGCTTGTCTAATATCTAACTTTGTTAAAGTAGTTTGAGACACAGCAAAAGACACATCTTCCTTATAAAAAATATGATGTCCGTTAGCTTCTGCAATATCAATAGCTTCTTTAATAGCGGTTGCTGCTCTTTGCCATTTGGTTTCATCAAAAGTGGTGTTAAATAAAGCGGTACCATCATTATTGGTAAATCCAGACATATCAGCATTTCCATTAAACAAAGGACTTGCTGCCATTAACAACACCTCTCCTTTTATTCCTGCTGCAACTTGTCTTGTTACTCTTCCCATTTCATTTTGAAGATCTACAATTTGAGGAGGTAAGTGCACCATTGCTTCGTCTAATAAACTTACAATATAATCCACTCCTACATCAATAGGTTCCCTTGCTACTTGAATTTCTTCTTCGGATGCATCTATTGAAACCGCTGTTCTCATAATTGGAATTGGTCCGTACATACGCATTAAATAATAATGGTAGTAGCCTTTTAGAAATTTTGCTTCGGCAATCCATCTTAAACGTTCAGCTTGTGTGATGTCTGGAACTTTGGTTTGATCTTCTAAATTTTCTATAAAAATATTACAGTGTCTAATACCATCGTAAAGAGGGTATAAATCTGCTGGTCCTGCTGCCTGAAAACGTCCTTCCCAAGCATCCATATATGGATTGGTAGATCGTTGTAAGTTTCTTGCAATATCAAAAGCATAACTATTAATAGCAGCATCGTTCCCAGGAATCCATGTTTCATCACCCGCAAGCATTCCTATATTATAAACGGCATCTCCATTTTTAGGTATATAAGAATAACAGGTAAACAAATATTTCTCTGCTTCATTTCTTAATTTAAAAGCCTGATCTATAGTAGCTACATTGTCTGGAACTACATCTAAAAAAGTATCTTCACATGACATTAGTCCTGATAAACTCAATACCATTAAAGAGCCTCCTAATACCTTTTTTAGACTTAGCATTCCTTTATTATATTTTATATTTTTTGTAATCTTTGTCATTGTTCTCTTTTTTAAAAATCAACTCTTAATCCTAGATTGTAAACTGCTTGAATGGGATATCCTAATCCACTTCCTCCCATTTCAGGATCCCATAACTTAAATTTACTCCATACTGCTAAATTGTTTCCACTGAAATATAATCTAGCACCTGTTATTCCTAACTTATCGCTAAATTTTTCAGGAAAATTATAACCTCCTTCTATGGTTTTTAACCTTAAGAAAGCTCCATCTCTCATCCACCAAGTAGAAACTTGATTGTTGTTTTCTATAAACGTATCACTTAAACGTGGCCAAAATGCATAAGAATTTCTATTAGCTTCGGACCAGTGATCTTGAGCAATAACATCTAACAATCCGTTTTGATATGGTCCGTTTAACACGAAAGGAGAAATGTTTTCTGGATTGATAAAGAATGAAGTACGGGCAGCTCCTTGAAAGAAAATACTAAAATCAAAACTTTTATACCCAACAGTACCACCAAAACCATATACTATTTCTGGAATGGTTGGATACCCCAACGGTACCATGTCATTTTCGGTAATTTGACCATCTCCATTTACATCTCGGTATTTTATATCTCCACCTCTAACTTCTCCAAATTGAGTTGGAGAATTGGCTACCTCGGCATCATCTACAAACAAACGTTCTGCAATATATCCATATGCCTGATTGGTGTGTTGTCCTATTCTAGATCTGTATGACAATTCTTCTGGATAAGACACCTCATCGTACTGTAAAACCTCGTTTGTAGCATAGGTTAAATTCCCTCTTAACTGTGTATACCAATCAGAATTAAACTGTTTGTTAAAAGCTGCTGTAATATCTACTCCCTTACTTTCTACCTCTCCAAAATTGGTAAACGGAACAGCCGTTAACCCTAAAGTAGCTCCTATATTAGATCTTCCTTGTAGAATATTGGTACGTTTTTGTTTAAAAATTTCGGTTGTTAAACTAAATGCATGATCTATTTCTAAGTCAATACCTAAGTTTACTTGTTCAGACTTTTCCCATCCAATATTAGGATTTGCATAACGACTGGTAAAAACCCCTGGTCTATAATACCCAAATTCATCTCCAAAAGCTGCTCCATAATTTCCATCGTTTAAATTTACATTTGATAAGTAAAAAAATCTATCGTTTGTATTTCCAATAGCATCGTTTCCAACCAAACCGTAAGTTCCTCTTAATTTAAAAGAAGTAATTATATCTTCTAATGGCTCCCAATACGGTTCATTTGAAATATGGTATCCTAAACCAAAAGAAGGGAAAAAACCATATCTACTTCCTGAGGCAAATCTTTCTGATCCGTTGTAACCAAAGTTAAACTCAGCCAGATATCTACTATCATATCCATAAGTAAATCTTCCTGATATTCCGTGGTTTCTACTTGGTAAAGAGCTTTGAACATCTCCTGAATTTCCGTTTTCGTAATTAGAAATTAAATTTAACAGCATACCAGATACTGCATGCACATCGTTAAACGTTCTGTTATAATTAAGTGCTGTTTCTAAATAGATACGAGAATCTAAATTTTTTCTTCCTTCTGCATAATCAAGATATTCTGTTCCTGTTACTCCTAAAGAACCTTCGCTACCATCATTCAATACATTTAACATAAGTTCTCCTGTTTCAGGATTGATTCGAGAACTATAATAAAACGGATTATATTGTCTTGCTGCTTCGTAATATGAATATCTTTTAATATACCCCATTGCTCTTGCACTCAACCCTTTGGTAATAAAATTAAAATCTTGTTTTATTTCTACTTGAGTTTGAATGGTTGAAGCTTTATTTGTTTGATATCCTCTCACCATTTCTGCATATGGGTTCACTAGCAATGTTTGTGCATTTGCACTAGTAGTTGCCCCTCCAAACAATGGATGTTCTATAAATGGTAAATAACTAGCTGGATATACCTTTGCAAACTTTACTGGATTTGACCACAAGGTTAGGTTAAAGATACGAGCACCTCCATTTACCCAATTCCCATTGGCATCTCTTCCTCCTACTGGTCCATTATAGTCATCAAACTGACCATATAAGTTTACAGAAGCTGAGGTGGTTGGAGTTAAGTTGATATCTACATTAGATCTAATAGAGTAGTTTCTTAACTTAATATTAGAGTTAAAGTTATTTAATCCTTCAACATCTAAAACTCCATTATCAACATTATAGGTTCCAGATATATAGTATCTTGCTTTTTCTCCTCCTCCACTAGCACTTAGGTTATAACCTTGATTGACAGTGTAATCTTTTATCAACTCATCTATCCAATTGTTACTTGGATACAAATATGGATCATCTCCTATTGAAGTTCTAAAAATTTTATTTTGATCGTAAGGTAACGGTCGTTGACCCTGAGAATCTCTTGTTAATACTGCCTCATTTGCTAAGTTCATGTAGGTAATATTGTCTGAAAAACCAAAATTCCTAGTATTAGACGAAATCCTTGATTCTGTTCGAAAGTGGAACTTTGTTTTACCGGCAACACCTCCTTTAGTACTAATTAACACTACTCCATTTGCTCCACGAGCTCCATAAACAGCAGCTGCAGCAGCATCTTTTAACACCGAGAAACTATCTATATCATCGGGTTGTAAACGAGCCATATCTGTTGTTGAAGATTCAATACCATCAATTAATATCAACGGATTTTGTTTTCCTGAACCAAAAGTTCCCAATCCTCTAATAAAGAAGTCAGAGTTATCTGCACCAGGCTCACCACTACGCTGATAAGCTATCATACCCGACACTCTACCTGCCATCATAGTGGTTAGGTTACTTGTAGGTCCTTTTAACTCTTTAGGATTTACAGTAGTAATTGCACTTACCATACTTTCCTTTTTTTGAGTACCAAATCCTACAATTACCAATTCCTCTAAAGCTTCAGAGCTAGGGTTTAATAAAATATTAAATACTGACTTTTTTCCTATTTGAATTTCTTGAGTCTCAAAACCTAGATAAGCTATTACCAATACCTTATCGCCATCTTCAATATTTAATTTAAATTCCCCATCAAAATCTGTCATTACAATATTGTTAGTCCCTTTAACAGATACATTGGCTCCAGGGAGCACCATACCTTTATTGTCTTTAACCACCCCCGTAATGGTTCTTTTTTGAATTTCTTCAGAAACACTATTGACATTTGTATTTCTTGCATGTCCTTGATAAGCTGCTGTTGACACTAATAGAATTAGTAACTTTAACTTTAAATCAAACCCAAGCGATGAAAAGTATAATTTCCTTATTTTAATTAATTTCATATTTAGTTTAGTTAGTTAATTGTTTACATTGTTTTTTGTTCCCCTTTTACCCTTTTCCGTTTTACACTTTTTACCATACTCTAATTTTAGTTTTAGTTAATTATTTAGTTTTTAGATTCACTCTCTTTAAACTTTTTTATTCTGTTTGTTCTAACACTCCTTAAAAGTGTCTGTTTTACATTTATAAAAAAGTATAAAAAATATATAGCACTAATGCTATAGTCCTCCAACAGAGAATCTTTTCCAAAGATCTTTAAAAACTGAAATTTTAAGAGGGAAATATTGATAGAATTAAAGGGTCAAAATCGTATTTACTGCGATAAAACACAGTTTTTAATAATATATAAGCAAAAAAAAAGCTTTTTTAATAAAACAACAACAATAAAAAAGAAGATTTAATGAATAAATAAAACTTAATATTTTAACTCGTTTTTCACTAAAAATTAACCTAAAAAAAGAGCTATAAAACAGCTCTTTTTTTAGGTTAATTTAATTTGAATTTAGAACTATGACTATTTCCAAAAGTTGTCGTTTATAATGTATTTTTTATCTTTTATATTTTGATATTTCTTTTTGAATTCTGATGGATTCATTTCGTAAAACTGCTGAAACTGCTTTCTAAAATATTTTAAATCTCCAAAACCTGCCAAACTAGCTATTTGATTAATTTGCATATCGGTAGTAATTAATAATGTAGCTACCTTCCTTAATCTAATTCCTCTAGTAAATTCTGTGGCTGACTTTCCTGTTATTTTTTTTATTTTTTTATACAGCAAAGAATGACTCATTCCTATTTCTGATGCTAAAATTTTAATATTAAAATTTTCTTGATCCATTTTGTTTTCAATAACCTCAACTATTTTATCTAACAACAGTTTGTCTTCATCAGATAATTTTGGACTGCTAATACTTTTTGTTACTGTATTCAACAAATGATTCTGTACATTTTCTCTTCTGGTTAATATTCCATTTATTCTTGCCAATAAATAATCCTTATCAAAAGGTTTTGTAATATAGTCATCAGCTCCAACCTCTGCACTTTCTAACTTAACCCCTTCGGTACTTCCTCCTGATAATAGTATTACCGGAATATGCTTTAACCCTTCTGTACTCTTAATGTGTTTACAAAAATCTACCCCACTGATTTTTCCCATAACTACATCAGACAATATCAAATCAAAAGTAGTTTTATTTACTATTTTAATAGCTTCTTCGGCATTCTCTGCCGTGGTGATACTATACTTAGCAGATAATATATTTTTTAAATACTTTCTTATTTCCGGATTATCATCAACTATTAATATCTTTTTTAATTCGTTTATAAGTTCATTTACTTCTTTGTAGCTTTTTGTGTCTTCTATAATTGTTTTGTCTTCAATTACCTCTTCAACAAAAACCACAGGTTCTATTTCTATTTCTTCTGATATAACAATATCTTTAAAATGAGATTTTCCTTTTCTTAAATTAATTTCAAAAGTTGTTCCTCCATTTTTTGTATCAAAACAAACAACATTTCCTTTATGTTGTTCTACAAACTCCTTTACCAAATAAAGTCCAATACCAAAACCTTTACGATTACTTTTATCTACTGCCTGTGTTTGATAAAATAAATCGAAAATTCTTTTTTTATCATTCTGAGAAATCCCTTTTCCATTATCAACTACACTTAAATAAATATTATTTGGATCTTTAGTGTTTAACACAACCTCTACTTTTCCATCTTCTTTTTCTGTAAATTTTAAAGCATTTGTTATTAGGTTAAACAAAGCAATTTCAAGTTTTTGTCTATCGGCATAAACATAAATTTCTTCGGTATCTGAACTAAATACATAATTTATATTTTTAGTTTTTGCATGATTGGTAAAACACGTAAAAACCTCTTTACAAAGCCCTACTAACTCCATTTTTCCAATAACTAATTTACCTGTTTCGGTTTCGGTTTTTCTAAAAAGTAATAATTGATCTACCAAACTTAGTAACCTACGAGAGTTACGATAAACAACATCTATTACATTTAAATCTACTTTTGAGTCATTATTATTTACAATATCTCTAAGAGGATTAATAATCATAGTTAAAGGAGCTCTAAACTCATGAGAAATATTAGTAAAAAAGGTTGATTTTTTTTCATTTAGTTGTTTTTCTTGAATAGCTAAATCTTTAGATAACTTTATTTCATATTTTAATTTTTCTTGTTTACGTTGGTATTTATCAACAGCAAAAACTCCTGATATAAAAAGTAATACATATGCAAAGTATGCCCAAAATGTTCTATACCATGGAGGTAAAACACATACTGATAGTGACGTTATGTTTGTGTTCCAAACTCCATCTGCATTGGTAGATTTTATTTTTAAAACATAATTTCCCTCGGTCAGTTTAGAATAATTTGCTGTTCTTATCTTTCCTACATTGTGCCATTCAGTATCCCAACCTTCTAAAAAATAAGCATATGATATTTTTTCGGGAGTACTATAATCTAAGCCTGCATAGAATACTGTTAACATAGATTCATCAAAAGATAATTTTAAATTATCCACTCCAAAAACAGTCTTACCCAATTCATTTAAAGGTTTGTTGTTTACCTTAATAGAAGTTATCATTAACTGGGGAAAATCTTTTGGAGTGGTAAACACCCCTGTGTTTATAATATTAAATCCTTTAATTCCTCCCATTAATATTTCCCCTGTAGAAAGCTTTAAAGATGCATTATAATTAAATTGATTACTTTGCAATCCATCTAAATCATAATACTTTACTATAGCATTATTATCAGCATTGTATTTTGTTATTCCGTTATAGGTACTTAACCAGTACAATCCTTGGTTGTCTTTTTCTATATTTAAAATTGAATTATTTGAAATTCCATCAACTTCTGTTAGCTGTTTTTTTTCTTTATTAATAGGGTTAAAGACTATCAAACCTCCACCTTCAGTTCCAACAAGCATTTTATTATTTGAATGTAAATAAATACATTGAACAGGGTATTTTGTATTTATAAACTGATGTTCATTCTTTTTTAAATCTAGCTTAATTAAATCTCTAAAAGTTCCTACCCATAAATCATTATTTTCATCTTGACTAAAACAGAGCACCCCTACAACTCCTATATTTACGTAATCAAATTGATCTGTTTTTTGATTGTATTTAAACAATCCCTCTCCACCATTGTGAGTAGACACCCATAAATCTCCTTTTTTAGTTACAAACAGCTTCCATACATTTTCTTCTAATACTTGTGTTTGCTCATTTTTTAAATTATACTTTTTAAACTTTTTTGTAGTAGTATTAAAGAAACAAATTCCCCCTCCGTAAGTTCCAATCCATGCTCCATTAGAGGTGCTTTTTATACCTGTAACAAAATTATTAGGCAAGCTATTTTTTTGATTGGGCTGATATTTATAGTTTGTAAAAGTATTATTTAACCTGTTCCATAATCCTACTCCTCCACCATCGGTTCCTACCCAAATATTCTCTTTGTCTTGTTCTGCAAAAGACAACACAAAATTACTTGGTAAAGAGTTATTTACATTTTGTTTTTTAGAGATGGTTGTAAATGGTGTTGTTTTTTGTTCTAAAACATCAATACCTCCTCTTAATGTTCCTATCCAAAACCTATGTTTGTCTTTATAAATAGTAGTAATAGCATTGCTCGAGATTCCTTTTTCTTTCATGTTGTGAATATCAAAAGGCCTAACAAATTCTCGTGTTTTTAAATTGTATTTTACAACACTATTACCATCTGTTGCTATCCATAATTCCTTTGTATTTACATCACTCCATATATTTCTTATAGGATATTGAATTAATTCATCAGAAATATAATTTAACCTCTTTGTAGAAATATTATATGTATTAACTCCTTTATCGGCACCAATCCATATATTAAACAAATCATCAACCTCTATGCAGTTTCCATCCCCTATACGATTGTCTACAATTTTTAATACATTCTCTCCAAACTCAACAACTCCAAGTCCCCAGTTTTTAACAACAACCCATAACCTACCCGATGAATCAAAATCAATTCCTTTTACATCGTAATCTGAAATAATCTCATCATTGCTAGATAATAATATTTTTTTTAGGTGTTTACTTTCGTCTTTAAAACAAAATAATCCTTGACCTCTAGTAGCTATGTATATGTTTGAGTTGAATTCTTTTATATCGCTTACTTCATATGTAATAGTCTCTGTAATTCCTTTATTATAAAAATATTTTCTTTCAAATTTATTGGTTAAGTAATTATAAACACTAATCCCATTTTTAGTCCCAATCCAAACATTATTTAGTGTTCCGTTTATGCTTGTAATTTTATTATTAACAAGCGTGGTAGTGTCATTAGGTTGATTTCTATAGTTTACAAAATCATATGCATTATATCTACTTACTCCATCATAAGTACCAAACCACATCAATCCTCTTTTATCTTTATAAATAGCGGTTACAGAATTATTAGCCAATCCGTTATTAATATCTAAATAGCTAACATTATAACTTTCTTTACCAGCAATACCATTTTGATGTTGAGAAAACGATAGATTACTCACTAATAAAAATAAGCACCAAAAAAACGTAATATTCATTCTTAGTATTTGTTTGAAGTTAGTTAGAAGATATTTTTTTCACAAAAAGATACCGTGAACAACATCATATTTATTGATATTCCTTAAAAAAGAGAACGGATAAATACAAGTGTGATTTACACATCTGTAAATATAGTATTATTATTTTCTTCAAAAAATATTTTATACAAGCTAAAATTGATGCTAAATCTATCTATAAAATAGTTCTGTATAAAACATCAATTTACATATATTTGCGCTCAATTAAAATTTATTTTTTTTACAACCAACACCTATGGCGGAATTGGTAGACGTGCTACCTTGAGGGGGTAGTGTCCTTATGGACGTGCTGGTTCGAATCCAGTTAGGTGTACTAAAAAATAAGCATGGAAATTACCTACAAATTAGACGATTTATCTACAGTAGCAACCACCATTATTACCAATACTAAAAGCAAAACTATTTTGTTTTATGCAACTATGGGTACAGGAAAAACCACGCTTATTAAAGAAATTGCAAGTCAACTAGGTTGTAATATTAGTTCCTCTCCTACCTTTTCTTTGGTAAACGAATATGAAACCGAAAAAGACGGAATTTTATATCATTTTGATTTTTATAGAATACAAGATGAAAACGAAGCTTATGATATTGGTATTGAAGAATACTTGTACAACAATTCATGGGCTTTTATTGAATGGCCCGAAAATGTAGAAAATTTACTACCTTTAGATGCACAGGTAATTACTATTAACACAAATAAAGACCAAACCAGGACTCTTGTTTTAAAACAGTAAAAACTACCTGTATTTAGATTATATATATGGGGAAACGTATGGCTGCATTTGGAAAATTTGAGTTTCATGTTCAAGAAGAAAGGTTAGCAATAACTCCTAAAAAAGGAGATTTTATAATAGGAATACCTAAAGAAACCTGCCACGAAGAAAAACGAGTTTGTCTTACACCCGATGCTGTAGCTGCCATGACATTACAAGGCCATAAAATTGTAATAGAAACTGGTGCTGGAATTCCCTCTAATTTTTCCGATGCTGAATATTCAGAATCGGGAGCCAAAATAGCTTACTCAGCTAAAGAAGTTTTTGAATGTTATTTAATTTTAAAAGTCTCTCCTCCTTCTGAAGAAGAAATTGAACTAATGAGACCTCAAGCCTTTTTGGTATCGTCTTTACAATTAAAAACACAATCTGCCAGCTATTTTAAATCTCTAGCTAACAAACGCATTACAGCCATTGCTTTTGATTTTATAAAAGATGAACAAGACAGCTTTCCTATTGTAAAATCTTTAAGTGAAATTGCAGGAACTGCCTCTATCTTAATTGCATCTGAGTTAATGAATGCCGAAAACGGAGGATCTGGTAGATTATTAGGAAACATTAGTGGTGTACCTCCTTGTGAAGTGGTTATTCTAGGAGCAGGAACTGTTGGATTATTTGCAGCAAAATCAGCCAAAGGTCTTGGAGCAAGTGTTAAAGTGTTTGACAACTCCATTACCAAATTAAGACAACTCCAACAAGACTTACACATTCCTGTTTACACTTCAACCATACATCACAAAGCTTTGGAAAAAGCCCTAATGAGAGCTGATGTTGTTATTGCTGCTATAAAAGGAAAAACAAGAGCTCCTATTGTGGTCTCTGAAGATTTGGTTTCGGTAATGAAAGAAGGAGCTGTTATTATTGATGTTAGTATTGACAGAGGGGGTTGTGTAGAAACTTCTGAATTAACCACACATAGCAATCCTACCTTTAAAAAGCACGGTGTTACTCACTATTGTGTACCTAACATTCCATCTAGATACGCTAAAACAGCCACTATATCAATCAGTAATATTATTACTCCATATTTACTAAGTATTGGTGAAGAAGGTGGATTTGAAACTGCCGTGAGGTATGATAAAATTATCCGAAGTGGAATGTATATGTACAAAGGTATTTTAACCAATAAAGCCGTTGGAGACTGGTTTGATTTCCCTTTTACAGACATTAATTTATTGATTTTTTAATTTACAAACAGACGGTTTAATACAAACTACTTCTTTACTTTTGAGGCTAGAAAACATCAACCAATGCTAAAAGAATTATTAAGTAAAATAGATGCCAAATTATTAAGAAGATTTGGATATTATTTAGGTGGATTGGCTCTTGGGGTCATTGCCTTAACTTATATTAACAAACAAAAAGGAACTACTTTTAATTACGGTCCAACGGCAAGAGTTCTAAGTCAAATTAGACTAAAAGACACTCTAAAAATATCTAACAAAGCACAACAAGTTTTAACACAATACAATTTAGATTCTTTAGATATTCAATATATGCTCCATAAAGGAGATTGGAATAGAGACAAAAGCCATGTACACCAAAAACCTTGTCCAGATTATTGGATTGATGCTACCATTGGTAAAAAAACTAATGATTCAATTATTAGAACTCACTTCTCATTTATTATAGAAAGATGCGAATACACCGCTACTATTAAAGAAATAAGAGTAAACTAAATATACACTAAAAACAAAAAAAGCTATGATTACAATTTTAGGTATTATACTAATTCTAGGAGGATTAGTAGCGTTATTATTAAGTAAAGCCACCACAAATGACCAAGCTCCAACTTGGCAAAAAAACTTAAAAAAAAGCCATGCCATTTTTATATTATCCATTGGTTTACTTTTAGCAACCATTAACCAACTTTTCTTTTTTGCAGATAGAGGTTTTAATTACTTATTAGTATCTCCTACAGGACAAATGAGTGCGGTAATGGAGCAAGGAATAAAATGGAGAGGTTTTGCCAAAATAGATAAATGGCAAAAATTTATTGATGTAAAAGTAATTGGTAACGGAATTGAAATTGATGAAGATGAAGTAGAAGGAATTATGAAACCTGTTCCTTTACGTTTTATAGACCAAGTTACCGCTACAGGGTTTATTTCTACTAGATTTGAATTACCTAGAGACGAGATCAGTTTTATTGGATTAGCCGTAAAATTTAGAACCATGAGTAATTTGGTAAACAATACTATTGTACCTACTATTAAAGAACAATTAGTAAACACTGCTTATATGTTTGCTGCTCAAGATTACATTTCTGGAGAAGCTCAAAACTTTAGACAAGTATTTGAGGAGCAATTAAAAGGAGGAGCTTATGCTGTTGAGAAAATTGAAAAAAGAGATACTATTTTTTCTACCATCCAACAAACAAATAAACTGATTAAAGAAATTCAAACTTCTTATGAAGTAAATAAAGTTTTGGAAAATGGAATCCCTAAAAGGATTAAGCACGAGTTAAGCGAGAATCATATTATCGTATCTCAAGTAATCGTTGATAATATTGAATTAGAATCTACTTTTAAACAACGTTTAGAAGCCCAAAGAGATGAATCTGCTAAAAGACAATTAGAACAACAAAAAGTAGAAACAGCTAAAGATGCTCAACAACGTATTATTGCTGAAGGAGAAAGAGATAAAGCAGCAGAAAGGGTTGCTCAAGAAAAAGAGCAAGTAAAAGCTTTAATTGCTATTGAAACCAAACTAAAACAAGAAGAAACAAACAAAAAATTAGCAGCTATAGAATTAGAAACAGAACGATTAAATGCTCAAACAAAAAAAGTAAAAGCCGATGCCGAAGCTTATGAAATTTCTAGAAAAGTAAGTGCTGGTATTACCCCTGAGGTAAAACTTAAATTAGAATTGGAAAGAGACATTAAGGTTGCTGCAGAAATATCTAAAATAAAATTCCCACAAACCATGATTATTGGAGGTGATGCTAACAAAGGAACCCCTTTGGAAAGTTTAATTGGGGCTGCCATGGCAAAACAACTTCAAAACTCAAGTAAATAAAACACATCCCTATGAGCAATTATACCCTAAAAAACAATTTCTTACAAGCCTGCTTTAAAGCTCAAGGAGCTGAATTGATCAGTTTGAAAAAAAACAATATTGAATATATTTGGCAAGGAGATCCAGCATTTTGGAACAGACACGCTCCTGTATTATTTCCTTTTGTAGGATCTTTAAAAAACGGTAGTTATACCTACCAAAATCAAACTTATTCTTTAGGTCAACACGGTTTTGCTAGAGACAAGTCTTTTATAGTAAGTGAACAAACGGAAAACAGCATTACTTTTGAGTTAAAAGAAGATGGAGATACCTTAAAAGTATATCCTTTTAATTTTATTTTTCAAATAAAATATACCTTAACTAGTTACGGAGTTACAACATCTTATTTTGTTGAAAATTCAGATAAAGAAGATTTATATTTTTCTGTTGGAGGTCATCCAGCTTTTAATTGTCCTTTTGAACCTAATCAAACAAGAGAAGAGTATATTTTAATGTTTGACAACGATAGTACTCCTGAAGCAAAGTTAATAGAAGGTAGTTTAATTGGAAACGAATCTTACAAAGTATTCAATCAAGCTGGGATTTTAGAATTACCAAAAAATGTTTTTGACAATGATGCCATTGTCTTTAATCCTAACCCTTTTTCTCAAGTTGATTTTATTCACGAACCCACAGGAAATACATACATGAGTGTGGAGTTTAAAAATTTTCCTTATTTAGGAATTTGGTCTAAAAACCAAGAAGCTCCTTTTATATGCATTGAGCCTTGGTACGGAATTGCAGACAACGTAAACCATAATCAAGAAATCACGGAAAAAGAAGGAATTATAAAATTAAGTCCTCGTGAAACTTTCCATTGTGAATATCAAATTATAATAAACATAAACCATGAATAAATTTATTTTTCCAATAGCAATCATAATTATTTTTGCTATTTCTGTAGTTGTAAAAATAAGCAATAAGAAACATTTTTTAGAAAACTCTGTAGAAACAACAGGTAAAGTAATAGAAGAATTCCAAAGAGGAAAACTGCCTTATTGCACTTATACCTACTCTGTAAACAGTGTTGATTATAAAAAAGACCAAGAAGTACCAAAACAAATGGTAAACAAAGTAAAAAACAAAGAATTTACTGTTGTATATCAAGCAGACAAACCCAATGAATCTTATATAGATTTGAAGTAAAAAACGAGACTCAATGAGTCTCGTTTTTTAATGTCTTAATATCAATAATTAACTGATGTACAGCCGTTTTATTTAATCCGTTATAAATACCTCTTATATGCTTGTTTTTATCAACCAATACAAAATTTTCAGTATGTAGAAAATCCTCTTCCTCTTGGTATTCTCCCAAGTCTTCTTCTACAAAATAAGACTTTCTTCCCAAATCATAAATTTGTTTTCTATTTCCTGTAGCTAAATACCATTTGTTTTTTTGGATGTTATTCACATCAGCATAATATTTTAATACCGCTACAGAATCTATAGTTGGAGTTACAGAATGGGAAAGAATTAAAACATCTTTATCTTCTAAAAAAGCATCTTGCACTAAAGATAAATTTGACGTCATTCTAGGACAAATACCAGGACAAGTGGTAAAGAAAAAGTTAGTAACGTATATTTTATTCTCAAAAGTTTTGTTAGATATTTCCTGTCCTGTTTGATCTGTTAATTTAAAATCTTGAATTTTATGAAATGTCTTTAATCTTTCTGTCGATAAATTCCAATGAGGCGTAAAACTTGCCTCCATATAATAAGGTAATTTACTTACCCTACTACCCGATTCTTTTTTTTGTTGGCAAGCCATTACAACTAGCAACATACTAAGAATAAACACATTACTTTTTAATTTTTTCATTTTCTACTTCGTAACACATATTAGAACCCAACAAACCAAATATTCTACCATTTACAGCTTCATAATTGGCATATAACTTTCCGTTTTTCCTCCAAGCTTTTTGCAAACCAACCTCTTGTCCATACTCTAAATTTCTTTCTTTCTGAATTTCTCCTGTAGGATACCATACTTTAGCCTCTCCATGAATTACTCCTTTGTAATATGTTGCCTCACTTTGTAACTGACCATTTTTAAACCATATTTTAGTCAATCCTTGCTTTCTTCCTTTTACATATGATGTTTCGTAGTTTAAAACTCCGTTATCATACCATTTTTTACAGAGGCCATTTTTTAACCCATTTTGATAAGTCACTAAATACTTTAATGTTTTATCATTCGTTTTAAATTCTTTAGCAATACCTGTAAACAATATCGTATCGTACATTATATGGCCATTTTTAGGATTCTTTGTTAAATCATTAAAATTAACAACTAAATCAAAAGCTATTTTAGTAGAAGTTGTAGAGGGTTTACAACACACACAACACAGAGCTAACAATAGAGTTTTTATATACTTCATATATCAATCATTTGATATTATTTACCTTCCTCCAGGTCCACCACCAGCGTTTCCTCCTGAAATATTATACGGTGTTCCTTGATAATCGCCAGTAAAATTCACGTAATACTTATTATAAATTGTAGTATTACCTATGTGATAATGATATTCGCCATCGGCATTATGCTTGGTGTCAGATATATGACCGTTAGAAGCATCTAAATCAGCTGGATATGTACCTACAGATGTACATTTACGACCGTATAAAAAGAAGCCATCAGCTATAATTCCAACCAAACTTGCATCGTCATTTGTAAAAGCTGTTGGTTCAAAATGGTAATGATAGCTTGTAGGTCCAGTATGAGCCCCTGAGTAATCTAATCCAGAAGCTACATTGTTGGTAATTTGCACATTCCCTGCCTCATTCTGATTGTAAATTACTCCACCACTTACAGCAATACCAATAGCCCCTAAAGAAGTGGAAGTTGTTTGTGCTGCTTTTTGAGGATGGGTTGATACTTGTAAAACATAAGTTCCATTAAAATCATCAATATAACCAGGGGACATGTGAGATTCTGTAGCTACTGTTGGTGATGCATACAAATCGTGAGTTGGAGACCAATAAGGAGAAGTGTGGTTTGGCAAACCATCGGTTTCAATAGACACCGTATCATCATCTAACAATACTATACTTATATCTTTTGAAAATTCAGCAAAAGCAGTATGTAAGGTAGTTTCATTGGAAGTATTATCAGGATCATCTTCTTGGTCATCAATCACCTCAATATCATCCTCCGATGAAACCGTATTATCATCGCAAGCAATAAAACAGAAAAAAACTATGAAAAATAAAATAATTGGGTTTTGTATAAAGTGCATGTTATTTGTTTTAAGATGTATATTTCTAAAACAAATAACTTTTACAAAACCCTACCTATTTTCTTCTTTTTCTTTGTAAAACCTTTCTTTAATTGGTTTTATAGAACCTATAGATTTTTCTAACCAACTTAAATAAAGTTCTTCTTTTTCCTCTGGAGTAAGTTTCCAATCTATATTAGATTTGTGTAATCTATCTGTGGTGTTTTGTAAAGTAATAGCCGCTGCTACAGATACATTTAAACTTTCTGTAAAACCATACATCGGAATTTTTAAGTAACCATCTGCTTGACTCATCACCAAATCTGATGCCCCAGCTCCTTCTACTCCAAATACAAAAGCAGACTTTTTAGTAATATCAAAATCCGACACAAAAGAAGAATCTTCGTGAGGAGTGGTTACAATAATTTGATATCCCTTGGCTTTCAACTCATCTACACAATCTTGTGTATTGTTTTCTCTAGTTTTAAACCTATGAAAATCTACCCATTTTTGAGCTCCTTTTCCTACTCCATTAGAAATATAAGCACTGTACTTATTTTCTATGGTATAAATATCTTGCACTCCAAAAACATCGCAACTACGCACTACAGCACTCCAATTGTGTTTTTGATACAAATCCTCTAACACCACTGCAAAATGTCTTGTTCTGTTTTCTAAAACTTGTCTAAACAACGCTCTGCGTTCCTCTGTAACAAACTCTTCTAGATAAGCTACCAGTTGTTGATCTATTTTCATATCTATTCTACAAACTTCTTAAAGTTTTGATACAAAGCTCCTTCTTTATTAATACTCGCTCCTTTTAAAATCAAGTCAAAAATTTCTAGATTTCTTTCTTTATTATATTTTTTTGCCCCTTTAAAAAATTCAAACTGATTACTTTTAGGGTTGTTTAATAAGGTTTGAATTCCTTCTTGACTAGACAAATCTACAGCACCATCATTAGATTTAATCATAATTCTTTGGATTACTCCTTCCGTACAATAAAAAAGGTTGATGCTAGATTTTGAAAAATGCTCAATATATTCTGCTTTGCTCAAAACATCTTCCCAAACCAAGTCACTAAAAATATTGAGTTCCTCATCAGCTACTTCTGGTTTATTTGCTTTGATTTCATTCCATTCTTTTACATCTATTTGTTGCGATGCTAAAAACGTTGCAAACTCTTCGTGTAATTCTTCTAATTGTTCTTTTGTTAGTTGAATGTATTTCATTTTTATCAGGTATCAGGTATCAGGTATCAGGTATCAGGTATCAGGTATCAAAAGTAAAAACCTTAAAAATACTAAAAACTATTTTTCATAAAAAAGCTCACTATCCAACAAAGGAAGTGAGCTTTTTATGTGTTTATTTGTTGAGTAAATTACTCAGCAATAATTTCAAATTCTAAATCAGCAGTTACAGTTCTGTGTAAACGAACTGCAGCATTGTATTTTCCAGTTCTTTTGATAGATCCTCCAGCAATTTTGATGAATTTTCTTTCAATTGAATGACCTGCTTTTTCTAAAGCTTCAGCTACATCAATGTTAGAAATAGAACCAAATAATTTAGTTCCTTGACCTACTTTAGAAGTCAATTTAATCTCTAATCCTTTAATTGCTTCTGCAGTAGCAGTAGCAGCTTCTACTAATTTAGCTTCTTTATAAGCACGTTGCTTTAAAGTTTCAGCTAATACTTTTTTAGCAGACTCAGTTGCTAAAACAGCTTTTCCTGTAGGAATTAAAAAGTTACGACCGTAACCGTTTTTTACCTCTACGATATCGTCTACGAACCCTAAGTTCTCAACGTCTTGTTTTAATATTACTTGCATGATTGTCTACTTATTATTTTAATAAATCACCAACATATGGCATTAATGCCAAGTGACGAGATCTTTTGATCGCTTGAGCCACTTTACGTTGATATTTTAAAGAAGTTCCTGTTAAACGTCTTGGTAAAATTTTACCTTGTTCGTTTACTAAGTACATTAAGAAATCTGCATCTTTATAATCGATATACTTAATTCCTTTTTTCTTAAATCTACAGTATTTAGCTTCTTTTTTAGTTTCGATGTCTAATGGAGTAAGGTATCTTACATCTCCTTTAGCACCACCTTTTGCTTGTTGATCGATATTTGCCATAATTACTTTGCAGATTTTAAGTTAGACTTTCTTTTATCAGCCCATGCAGCAGCGTGCTTATCTAACTTTACAGTTAAATAACGCATAACGCTATCGTCACGTCTAAACTCTAATTCAAAAGGAGCAATTACTTCACCAGCAACTTTGTACTCAAATAAGTGGTAAAATCCACTTTTTTTCTTTTGGATTGTGTAAGCTAATTTCTTTAGCCCCCAATCTTCCTTATGTAACATTTCGGCACCTTTAGAAACCAAATAGTCCTCGAACTTTTGTACTGTTTCCTTTACCTGAACATCAGATAAAACGGGATTCAAAATGAAAACAGTTTCGTAATGATTCATAATGATTGTTTTTAATTAAATTTAAATCGGGTGCAAATATAGTGATTAAAATTAATAATACAAAGCATTGATTACAGAGTGTTTAAAATTACCGACCTCTTTGTTTAAAACCTTTTTTTAATATCTATATAAAGCGTTGTGATATCTTTAGACAATTGAAAATGAAGCATTACCAAAAGATACATTCCTCCTAAAAGGATAGATTCTAAAAAAATATTTACCACAGGATGAAATGGAAAATCTAAAAATATTCCTATAACTGTAAAAAGGAAAATAAAAAACAAAGACACCCATGTTTTTTTAGTAGTAGGCTGTATGCTAAATTTCTTTTTTACGTAAAACAATTTAATGGTGTTAAAAATTAAAACCACAATTAAAGTTGCCAAAGCAGCTCCGTTAATTCCAAAAACATCAATTAACCAATTGTTTAACAAAACAACAGAAACCGCCATTCCTAATCCATAAGGTAACAACACTTTATAATATTTAGAATTGGAAATAATAGCTCCGTTATTTCCTAAAAACATATGATATAATTTTGCAATAGAAATCATTAAAACCACCCAAAAACCTCCTGTATATTTTGGAGGCAAAAAAACATACAAAGATTCTAAATTGGCATTTACCAATATAAAAATACCTCCAGAAGCCAATAATAAATTGATAGATGTTTTTTGATATAAGTCTAAAACTTCATCATTATTTTTATCATTAATTGCTTTGGCTGTTAACGGCTGAACTATTTGACTCATCGCTCTACCGGGAATTTCAATTACCGTTCCTATATACACCGCTACCGCATAAAAGGCCACTTGTTCTATAGCTTGTTTTTGAGGAATCATAAACTTATCTATATCTAATAAAATGGTAGCTGCAGATCCTGCCATAATAATATAAAGGCTGTACTTTACAATTTCACCAAAATTATCTGGAACAGCAAAACTGAACTTAGGCAAGTACAACTTAAAAGCAAACCACATCATTAAAAACATTTGTAAAAAATAAGCTCCTGATAACCAAAATACAAATTGATGACTATTAATGACTTTAAAATAAACAGCAAACAACAAAACGGTGGCTGCAAGCCTTACAAAAAGCTCTTTTAATATATTTCCATAAACCGATTTTAAATGAACTCTTGCCCAAGCATAAAAAACCTCAAAATAAGCAGTTGCTAAAGCCACCAAAAAAATTAAATAGGTATAATCTTTTACCAAAGGATTTTCCTTCGACAACCAATTAGAAATATAGCCATAAAAAACAGCACAAAAAATTCCTAGAGGAATCACTAAAACCAAAGGAAACCACAAAGCAGAACTTAAAAACTTATCTTTTTGTTCTTTAGTGTTAAAGGATGAAAAAAACTTTACCACACTATAATTAACCCCTAAAGACATTAAAGGCTTTAATATAAAAGCTGTTGATAATAAAAAAGTAACCAATCCATAATACTCTGTATCCAAAAAATAAACATATAAAAACAGAGTATTTACAGCTCCTATCAAGATAGCAACTATTAAACTAACAGTGTTTTTATAAGATTCTTTTAAAACAATTCCCATTTTTATGTTTCGTTTATCGTTCTTCGATTTTCGTCCACCGCTCATCCATTATCGGTTTTCGAGTATCGGTCATCGATCTCTCCGAGCTCCTAATTATTTTGAATAATCAACATTTTTATTTCTTTGTAGATAGTTTCTCCAACTTGGTTTCCATACAAAGACATAGAAAAATCATGATTGGCTGAGTTATGATATTGATAAGCTTCTTGCATTTTCTGAGTATCGCTCCCTACCAAAGTTGCAAACCCGTTATATACCAACTCTACCCATTCTGTTTCTTCTCTTGCAATTACACATGCTTTTTTATTAAAGAAAGCTTCTTTTTGCAAACCACCACTATCTGTAACCACCAAAGCACAATTTTGCAACAATGCCAGCATATCAAAATAACCAACAGGCTCTATAAAAGTTATAGGGTAATTTAGTTTCTGTTTTTCTAATATCGATTTGGTTCTAGGGTGCAAGGGCATCACTACTTTTTTATGTTGATGAATCGCTGTTAATCCTTCAAAAATGCCTTTTAAAGCATGGATATCATCTGTATTTTCTTGCCTGTGAATGGTAGCTAACACAAACTCATTTTTCTGTAACTGATGCTTTTCTATAACCGTTGCTTTTTCTTGTGATAAAGCTCCGTAAAATTCTACCGCATCCTTCATAATATCCCCAGAATTCACAATTTTAATATCGTGATTTTTAAACCCTTCTTTTTCTAAATTATCAATGGCCGTTTGTGTTGGGCATAATAACAAATTGGCAATTCTATCGGTAACAATTCTATTTACCTCCTCTGGCATAGACATATTAAAAGAACGAAGTCCAGCCTCTATGTGTATTACTTTTATACCTATTTTTTGAGCTGCCAAAGCTCCTGCTAAGGTAGAATTGGTATCTCCATAAACCACAACAGCATCGGGTTTTTCATACAACAATACGTCCTCAATTTTAGCCAACATTTGTCCAGTCATAGCACCATGACTTAAACCATTGATGTTTAAATTGTATTTGGGAACAGGTATTTGCATTTCTTCAAAAAAGACCATGCTCATATTATTGTCGTAATGTTGACCTGTGTGTACAATTACTTCTTCAATTTCATTGTACTCTACAATAACTCTACTCAATACCGCAGCTTTTACAAACTGTGGTCTTGCTCCTAATATGGTAACTATTTTTTTCAACTTATTTTTTGATAATGTTTGCCAATTGTCCTGTCAAAGCTTTTCGGTGATATTGTTCTACACCTACCGAATTTACTTTTAACATTCCTAATTTATATTGTGAATGTAAATCTACAAGTATTTCTGTTAACTTATTCACTTCATTAAAATCTACCACAAAACCCGCCTTAGCTGTATTTAAAATAGTAGCCAAATCACCATTTTTAGGTGCAATAGCCACAATAGGTCTTTGTGCTTGCAAGTATTCAAATATTTTTCCTGTTACAATTCCTTTTGCACTAGGTACATTGTTTACTGCTAATAACAATACCTGCGATTTTTGTTGATAGGTTTTTACTTCTTCATGAGGTAAATAATCTATAAAAATTACATTTTCTAAAAGTTCATGTTTTTTAACACTTTCTTTTACTTCTTGAGCTACTTTTCCTATGAATTGAACTTTTATATCAATCTTATTTTTTAAGACTAATAAAGCTTTCCACAAAACTATCGGATTTCTATCGGCATTAAGCATTCCTACATGCGTAATGGTAAATGCTTTATCTAATTCTTTTTGCTGACTTAATTCGCCATCAAAACCATTGGTAATAACATGTACGTTTTTAGAAAACACATCATAAGATTTTTTCATTTGATTTCCCACCACCAAAACCTCATCAGCATGTTTTAAAACTTCTCGCTCTAATTTCTCATGTTTTTTGATGCATTTTTGAGTCAATGGTAATTGGTGAAAATAATCTATCTCTGTCCAAGGATCTCTAAAATCTGCAATCCATTTGATATTTAATTTCTTTTTTAATCCCAAACCAATCATATGTGTACTATGTGGTGGACCTGTAGAAATAATAGCATCAATCTTATTTTCTGATAGATATTTTTCTAAAAAACAAACCGATGGTTTTATCCAAAACATACGAGCATCAGGAATAAAATAATTAGCTCTTACATAGGTTGTTATTTTAGATAACAAACTTTTTTTAGTTCCTAAAAAACCTGCACTGGTTTTTACATTTTTTTTATTTGTAAATATAGAAGCCAATTGATAAGGTTCCCAAATAGGTTGTTTTATAACTTCAATTCCTTTTGGAATATCATTGAGTAAAGTTTCATCAATAATAGGATAATCAGGGTTTTCTACAGTATATATAACAGGAATAACTCCAAAGTCTTGTAAATATTTTACAAACTTTAACCAGCGCTGCACCCCCGAACCTCCCGCTGGTGGCCAATAATATGTAATGACTAAAACTTTCATTTAGTCTTTTTTATTTTGTTATATATTTTAGCCAATGTCTTAGCTGTTTTTGCCCAATGAAATTCTTTGTGAACAAAAACAGCTCCTCTATTCCCCATTTCATCCATAAGAACAGGTTGCTTATATAATTTCAATACCTTATCGGCAAAATCTTTGGCGTTTTTAGCTTTGTGAGACAAACCTACTTCTTGCTTTTTAACCAATTGCTTTTGCGCAATTGAATTGCTCACCAATAACGGTTTCTTAAAACTTAAATACTGAAATAATTTATTGGCATATGTAGTATCATGATGTTTGTTTCTATGTAAGGGAGAAATACAAATATCTGAGGAAATAATATATGAAGGAAACAAACTTTCATTTTGCCAACCTTCAAAACTTACATAGTTTTGAATTCCTAACCTTTTTACTTCGGCTTGTAAAATTATATCTTCAGTACTTTTACCTACAATGACTAGTTTTATATTCTTAATGGATTCTTTTAAAACAGGAATGGCTTTAATAGCGGTTAACAATCCTCTACGAACAGCTGTATCTCCAATATAAAGCAACACAAAATGGTCTTGAAATTTTGTATGTATGCTTTCTTCTAATTCGTAATCTGTGTAAAACTTCTTTAAGACCGTGTTAGGTAAAACCTCTATTTTTTTTGATGGAAGATTGGTTCTTTCCATCAATTCCTCCTTAGCTTCATTGGTAACAACAATGACTCTTTTGGCTAACTTTGCATATTTTTCTTCTGCTTTTTTCCATCTTTCAACATCTATAATCCACTTACCTACACCTTTTTTTAAGTGAGGATACACTTTCATAATTTCAGGCCTATTTTCATGTAAATCTAAAACAAATGGAATTTTAAATGCTTTCGTAGCCTTGTAAGCAGCACTTACAATTTGTATATCGTGCACATGCAATACGTGTATGTGATAAAGTAATATAAACTCCTTAATTTTAGCACTCATCTTATTTTTGTAATAAGGTAGTGTATATGCTAATGCAGAACTTTTATATAAAAAATCATTACTTAAATACCTTACTACATGAATGCCCTTGTAATCTTGTAACCCTACTTCAGTTTCATCGTAAGTCAAGCAAAAAAGATAAACTTCAAACCCTTTTCCTACCAAGTAAATTGCTTCATTTTCTACCCTAGGATCAGGTGGAAATGTTTTGTCTAAAATCATTCCTATACGCATAGAACTATTCCTTTTTTCTAAACACAAAAATTAACACTCCCGAAATTACTATTAACAAACCATAACCAACCAAACTCAGCATTGAACCTTGCTGTATTACTTTAGGTTCAAACTTAAATACAATTTTATGTTTACCTGCTTGTACATTCATAGCCCTTAACACATAATTAGCCCTGTAATGTGGTGTTAATTTTCCATCTACATAAGCATTCCAACCTGGTTGGTAATACATTTCTGAAAACACTATCAATTGAGGTTTTTCGGATTGATATCCGTACACCAATTCATTAGGCTCATAAGACATTAACTTAATAGTTGCTGTACTATCTACCTCTGTAGGTTGTACCTTAAAATCTTGTGTATTGATGACTACATCATTTTTAGAATCAAAATCTGTCAAAGCTAAAATTTCATCATCAGCATTGTCTACAGATATAATATTATGTACAAACCAAGCATTTCCATTCGCATCAGGATTTTTCTGAGCTTCTGGCGATCCTTTTTCTGATGAAACTATAAAATACTTTGTATTAAGCATATTGATAATTTCCATATTGTTTTTAGACAATTGATAATCTACCAATTCTTGATATCTACGTGGCTTGGCTGCATGATAGCCTCCTATTGATTTGTGATAATAGGATGTAGCTCCATCATTCATAAAATTACCGCTAAAATTAGCAACCCTGTAATGCGATTTGTCTTGTAGTATTTGTTTGTCTGCTACCGATGGAGAGAAAGGCTTTTCTACTTTAATAGCTGGCAAAAAATCATCATCGTTCACATAACGTTTGGCAATAGTCATGGTATCAAATAACAAAATTACTCCTAAGACTATTACGGCATATTGTTTTTTAATTTTAGCATTTAACACCCACCATAAAACACCAACTGTTAAAGCCACCAAAACAAGAGAACGAATTCCATCTGCAAATAATATATCTTTTCGATCGGCTTGTAAAGCTCCAGAAAAACCAGGAATTTGTTGATTGTAATACCCATCATTTAATCCAGAAAAAGAAAACAACATTCCTCCAAAAAAAGTGAAAACAATTAAAATTCCTCCCACAATAATCGCTGCAATTTTTGTTGATTCTATTTTTTCTTGCTTTGAAACTGTATCAGAAAACAACTCTTTTAAAGCCAACATTCCTAATAATGGAATACAAATTTCCGCAATAATTTGGATAGATGACACGGCTCTAAACTTATTATACAAAGGCATATAATCAATAAACAAATCGGTTAACAAACCAAAATTCTTTCCCCAACTCATTAGTATTGAAAAAACAGTAGCAGCTATTAAACCCTTTTTAATCCAACCTTTTACCAAAAAGCATCCTATAAAAAACAAAAACACAAACACTACTCCAATATAGGCAGGTGCTGCAACAATGGGTTGATTTCCCCAATAAGTTGGCACACTTTTAGAAAACTGAGTTGCTTGTGCTGCTCCTATTTTTGAAGCTAAGAATTGATAGGTATTAGAATCAGTCCCTAAATCTTCGTTATTAGCTCCTCCTACCAAACGAGGAATCATTAAATTAAAAGTTTCTAAAATTCCGTAACTATACTCAGTAATATAATCTTTACTTAAACCAGTGGTAACTTCTTTTGGTTTTCCATCAGGAGTAACGGTTAATTCGCTTTTACTACGTGTACTGTGAGCTGCATATTCTTTGGTTGCCAACAAACTTTGTGCATTGGTTAACAAACCAATGACCATAGCCAATACAACTAGCAAAACAGGTTTTATAAAAAGTTTAACATCACCTTTTTTAATTTGTTCAATCACAAAAAACAAACCAACAAAAAGCAACATAAAAACCATGTAATAAGTCATTTGTGGATGACTTGTGTGTATTTCTAAAGAAGTGGCAATAGCCGTTAATACAAACCCAAGAACATATCTTTTTTGAAAAAGTAATAACACTCCAGACAACACCAACGGAATATACCCAATAGCATGTGCTTTGGCATTATGTCCTACTCCCAAAATAATTATAAAATAAGTAGAAAAGCCAAAAGCCAAAGAACCTATGATAGCTAATTTCCAATCGAATTTTAAGACGGTTAACAACACAAAAAAACCTAGAAAATATAGAAACAAATAATCTGCTGGTCTAGGTAAAAAACGAATAACACTATCTAACTTTTTTATATAATCATTAGGATAATAAGTACTCAACTGATAAGATGGCATTCCACCAAAAGCTGCATCTGTCCAAAAAGCTTCTTTTCCGTTTTGTTCTCTATAATCTTTTAATTCTTTAGACATTCCTCTAAACTGAGCAATATCACTCTGAAATATTTTATATCCTTTTAATACTGGCTTAAAATAAAAAAGGGCAACTACGCTAAAAGCAATAATTACACCTATATAAACAGCAAACTGTTTTACGTTAAATGTTTTTTTCAAAATTATTTTGTTTTGGAATTAATCAATTTCCTCGTAATCTACATACTCACCAACATTATCATCAACAATATTGTCTTGTTTTGGTTTTTTATCTATAGTAACCGTTCCTTCTTTTTCTAGCGGTTCTTTTTTAGGCTGTTGTCCTGTTTTTTTCTGAACATAATTCACCAATAAAACTGGTACTACATATTTAACAAAAAATTTAAAAATATAGTATACGGCAAGTATAATTAAAAGTGTTCTAATAAAATTTATAAACCCGGCTTCTTGCATTGATTTTTCTTTAGTTGCTCAAAAATAATAATTTGAAAAGGAACCCACCCGCTCTATCATAAAATATTATATTTACAGCTAATAATTTTTCTGTTTTCATGAATCGAATTCTTTTATGCATTTTTTGTTTTATATTATTTACCTCCACAAACTATGCTCAATATACAACCATTATAAATGCTAACAGACCTGGTGATACAGAAACACCTTACGCTGTGGGTAGAAATGTTTTTCAGATAGAGAACTCCATCTTATTAAACAGCACAAACAACAAAAGTATTCATAGAAACATGAATACCTTTAGTAATAATCTTGATTTGCACTATGGGTTTTGGTCCGAAAGATTAGAAGCCACCTTAAATCATCAATTTTCTCATGGAGAAATTAACAACCATGATATTACAGGAACCGAAAACCTTTCTATAGGTTTAAAATATTTAATCTACGAACACGTAAACAAAGAAAGTCCTGAACTTAAAAAAAGTTGGAAAAGAAGATACGGATTTAAATACAACGGTTTAATTCCTAGTGTTGCTATTGCCTTAAAGTACAACACTCCTTTGGCCAATAGTCAATTTTACAATGGTGGTCTAAACAGTTTTACCATGAGTATTATAACTCAAAACAACATTAGTAAAAAAGTAAGGCTAAACAATCAACTAGACTACTATAATCACGGAGGGAATTATGCTCAAATGGTATATTCCGTTTCTTCTTCATATGTAATAGCAAAAAGATGGAATCCTTATTTACAAGCCCAATTATATGGCTCTAATGATTATCATTATACAACTATTGGAGTTGGGACTCCTTTTTTAGTAAACAAAAACTTAGCACTTGCATTCCATTACAAAACTAGTGTTGGTAAAAATATTTCCGGACATGAAATTGGTCTAAACTTAGCTTTTAGAATAGACAACCACTATGATAGATGGGAGTATATTGAGGAACCTAAAAAAGAAAAAAAATCTAAAATAGAGAAAGAAGAGGAAATTATTGAAAAAGACGAATTCATAGACACCCTTCTTGAAGAGCCTATAAAAAAAGAGGAAAAGCCTAAAAAAGAAAAGAAAGAAAAGGTCAAAAAGAAGAAGAAAAAGAAGAAGAAAAAAGTAAAAAAAGAACCTATAGAAGATGTAATCTTAAGCTACTAATCCTTTTACCTTATGATATTATCTATTAGCGAACATATAAACCCAACAGATACTACTTTCACTTTTGATAAAGAAGAAAGCAGACACCTAATAAAAGTTTTACGAAAAAAAGAGGGAGACACTGTATTTATTACCAATGGTAAGGGACATTTTTTTACAACAGAAATTGCTTTTGCTAATGAGAAAAAATGTACCGTAAACGTTCTTAAAGTTGAACACAAACCAAAAAACCGCCCTTTTCATTTACATATAGCCATTGCCCCCACTAAGTTAAACGATAGATATGAATGGTTTTTAGAAAAATCTGTAGAAATTGGTATTGATGAAATCACTCCTATTATTTGTAAAAATTCTGAGAGAAAAGTGATAAAAGTAGATCGAATGAAAAAGATTATTCAATCTGCTGTAAAGCAATCATTACAACTTTATGTACCCGTTTTTAACGAACCAATATTGTTTGATGATTTTTTAAACGAACAGAAAGCTAGTCAAAAATTTATAGCACATTGTGAAGATGAAAACAACAAACAGTTTTTACAACACATTGCCAAACCAGAGAATGATATTTTAGTTTTAGTAGGACCCGAAGGAGATTTTACCCCAAAAGAAATTCAAAAAACACTCGACCTAAATTTTATACCTGTAACTCTTGGTCATAACCGATTAAGAACAGAAACAGCAGGAATTTATATCACCTCTTTAATGACCTTATTATAGTCATCTATGAAAACAGCAGATTTACATAAATTGTTTTTAAACCAGAAACAAAACTTTACCACTGATACCAGAAAAATCACCACAGGAGCTATCTTTTTTGCTTTAAAAGGCGAAAAATTTAATGGAAATACATTCGCTCAGACTGCATTAGAAAATGGAGCAGCCTATGTAATTATTGATGAAAAGGAATTTTACATTGATGAAAGAACTATTTTGGTTGATAATGTTTTAGAAAAACTGCAACACTTGGCTCACTGTCATCGTGAACACTTAGGTATTCCTATTATTGCCTTAACAGGAAGCAACGGAAAAACCACTACCAAAGAATTAATTAGAGAAGTACTAGCCTCTCAGTTTAAAGTAAATGCCACAATAGGTAATTTAAACAATCATATTGGAGTTCCATTAACTTTGTTAAACATGACTAGCGAAACTGAAATTGGAGTGGTAGAAATGGGAGCCAATCACTTAAAAGAAATTCAGCATTTGTGTTTTATTGCTGCTCCAAACTTTGGATACATTACCAATTTTGGTAAAGCTCATTTAGAAGGTTTTGGATCTGAAGAAGGAATTATACAAGGAAAATCTGAAATGTATGATTACATTGCCAATGCCGAAGGAATTGCTTTTGTAAACAAAGAAGATAAAATACAAGTAGAACAATCTGATTATTGCGAATGTGTGTATATCACCCCACATGAAACTCCTTTATTAGAATTAACACCTTATGTTCAGTTAGCCCATAAAGGAAACGTAATTCAAACCAACTTAATAGGAAAGTACAACTATAATAATATTATTGCTGCCATAGCTATTGGACAGTATTTTAACATTACAAGTGAAAATATTAAGAAAGCAATAGAAAACTACAAACCAGAAAACAACCGTTCACAAATCATAGAAAAAGGAAGTACACATATTATTTTAGATGCTTACAACGCAAACCCAACAAGCATGGCAGCAGCTATAGACAACCTTTATTCGCTTAATAAAGAACACAAAGCTGTGGTTTTGGGAGACATGTTTGAGCTAGGAACTACTAGTGAAAAAGAGCATAAAACCATGGTTAAAAAGGTTTTAGACTCTAATTTTGATAAAGTTATTTTTGTAGGAAAACATTTTTATCAACACAAAACAGCTGGAGCTATATTCTACAACTCTTTTGATGATTTAAAAAACAATTTTGATACTGATTTTAGCAACACTACCCTTTTAATAAAAGGATCTAGAGGTATGGCTTTAGAAAGAATCTTAGACCTTTTATAGTCTTATACTTTTTTTAAACTTCTATACTCTATTCTTATATGAGCACAACACTACATGAATAGAGCAAAAAAACACTTTATAGTTTATCTAATTTTAAGGTAAGAGAAAGATGTTTATGTAATACACATCATTTAAGTATTACACATAAAAAAAATAGAATATGAAAACAAGTTTAGACATTCTTACAGAAAAGTTAGAAGCATTATTAGTAAGAACTCATGATGCTGAAGAAGGATTTAAAAAAGCAGCAGACAACACAAACCACCTTGCTTTAAAAGCGTATTTTAAAAACAAAGCCGAACAAAGAAAGGAATTTGAAAACAAACTAGTTGATGAAATTAAATCCTTAGGTGGAGATTATAAAAAAGGAACTAGTATCAAAAGTGATGTTCACAGAGCTTGGATGGATCTTAAGGTTCTTTTTACTGATAACAATGCAGAAGCAATGCTAGAAGCATCTATTACAGGTGAACAAAAAGCTATTAAAGACTATGAAGATGCTATTTATGATTCTTCTACCCCACCCTCTATTGTTACTATTTTACAATCACAATTAACAAAAATACAAAACGGGTTAAACACTATTAAAACCCTAGAAGATCTTCAATAAATCCTACACCAGACACTAATAAAAAAGCCATCTACAACTCTGTATTTGGCTTTTCTCTTTTATATACTTTTAATTTTTGGCACGCTGTTTGGCTTAAAACAACCTATAGGTACCTATTTATCACAAAACATTGTCTCACTTAAAAACAATATATCATGAAAAAAATTTACTTATTTCTATCAAGTTGTTTATTGTTAAGTTTAACAGCAAATGCCTATAATACCGATCGTGTATCAATTAACCAAACACCATTTATATTTATAGAAAATGGTGTGGAATATGCCGTTTTTAACAACGGAGAGTTTGATTTTAACATTTTACAACGTAGTTCTTCCTCAAGCATAAATATTAATACACGTAATATAAACTTAAGTTTTAACACTGGACGTAATTATGCACCATACATTCAAAAAAATAGATATGGAGCCATTGTACAAATTGAAAGAACTCCTATTTACTATAATCGTTATGGAAAAGTAAGCAGAATTGGTAGTGTTAATATTCATTATAATTACCATGGATTGGTTTCATCTATTGGAAATCTTAATATTTACTACACTAATTACGGAACTATTTACAATCGTAGAGGTTATATAAACTACAATAATAGAAATTACAAACCACATTATAGGTTTTATAAAAGACCTGCTGCTAAAAGAGCTAAAGCATATAACAATCCTTACAGAAAAAACAACACTGTAAAAAAACACTACAACTCTAAACAATATAAAAACTATAACAAAAATTCAAACCGAAACAATTCAGCGAAGAAAAATCAACCAAAACAAAACAACAACCAAAAATTAAAACAAGAAAATAAAACCAAAGAAACCTATAGAAAAAATAGTAATTCCTATAGAAGAACCTCTAATAACAATGACTCAAAATACAACAGTAACAATAAAAAGAACCAGAAAAGATAAAAGTCATTAAAACAAAAAAGGATACTGTTTAAGTATCCTTTTTTGTTTTATTATCAATTAGTTGATTAAATATTTTTTATGATAAGCAATCATATTATCAATTGGACGTTTGATAGCTCCTGAAAAAGTCAAGCTATATTTATTAGCTACTTTTTCTATAATATGAGAAAAATAAAAAGCTACTGAACCTATAAAATAGATTGGAGTATCTTTTCCTTTTCCATATGGCAAAACTCTGTATCTAAAAAATTCATCAACACCATCTTCTATTAACCCCTTAATATATTCATGATCTTTAAAATCAAACATAAAAGCAGCATGACTTGCTAAATAGGTATTAGGAGCATCTCCTTGATATAATTGCTGTTTAATATAATCATCCTCTAGATTAAAGTCTTTTTCAAATTTGACTCTAATTTCTTCTGGCATTACTTTGTAGTAGTAATCTCTTATTAACTTTCTACCAAAGTAATTACCACTAGCTTCATCCATAATTGCCCACCCTAAAGATGCAGTTGCCGAAATGACTTCTTTTCCATCAAAATAACAGCTATTAGATCCTGTTCCTAATATGCAAACAATTGCAGGTTCAGCTTCAGAAGCCGCATATACAGCAGCCAACATATCTTCTGCTACCACTATTTCAGCTGTTACAAAAACTTCTTGAAACACTTCTTTTAAAGCTTGAATTGCTTTTGGAGTTCCACAACCAGCTCCATAGAAAAAAACCTGAGTTACTTCTGTTCTTAAAGGACCTAAATTAACATTATCTAAGACCCTTTTCTTAAGCAATTCCTTATTTACAATAGCAGGGTTTAACCCTTCTGACCTAGTCTTAAATCTTTCAGTTTTATCGCTATTTAAAGCAATCCAATCTACTTTGGTTGATCCACCATCAGCAATTAATATCATACTGTTCTATTATTTTAAAGTTGTTAGTTTTTAAGGAATCCCAAATATACAAATTAGGAATAAAAAAAAAGCTGTTTTGGATGTCCAAAACAGCTTTTATAATTATTTAAAAATAGAATTATTTACCTTCCATTTTCTTTTTTAAGTCTGCTAAACCAGCGATATCTCCAAAAGTAGATTTTTCACTAGATTCAACTTTCTTAGCTTGCGCTTTGATGTTCTTAGCTTCAGCTTCTTTAAAAGTAGCTGTATGAGAAGCAACTATTCTTCTAAATTCTTTAGAGAACTCAATTACTTTAAAAGTAGCTGTATCTCCTTTGTTGATTTTAGAACCATCTTCTTTTTCTAATAAACGTGCAGGTACAAATGCTTCAACTCCATCTTCAAAGTCTACAACAGCTCCTTTGTCGTTTTTCTCTTTAACTGTTCCTTCGTGATCAGTATTTAAAGCAAACTTCGCTTCGTGAGCATCCCAAGGGTTATCTTGAGTTTGTTTGTGTCCTAAGTTTAATTTTCTGTTTTCAACATCTAATTCTAACACTTGTACATCTAATTTATCACCTACAGCAACAAAGTCAGATGGGTGCTTAATTTTCTTAGTCCAAGATAAGTCAGAAATGTAAACCAATCCATCAATACCTTCTTCTAACTCAACAAAAACACCAAAGTTAGTGTAGTTACGTACAATACCATTGTGAGTAGAACCTACAGGGTATTTAGCTGTAATATCAGCCCATGGATCTGGATGTAATTGCTTAATACCTAATGACATTTTACGCTCTTCTCTATCTAAAGTTAAGATTTGAGCTTCAACCTCATCACCTACTTTTACGAAATCTTGTGCAGAACGTAAGTGAGTAGACCAAGACATTTCAGAAACGTGGATTAATCCTTCAACTCCTTCAGCAACTTCGATGAATGCACCGTAATCAGCTAAAACAACTACTTTTCCTTTAACTTTATCACCAACAGTTAAGTTAGCATCTAAAGCATCCCAAGGGTGTTGAGACAATTGCTTTAATCCTAATTGGATTCTAGTTTTCTTGTCATCAAAGTCTAAGATTACTACGTTTAATTTTTGATCTAATTCAACTACCTCAGATGGGTGGTTGATTCTTGACCAAGATAAGTCAGTAATGTGTACCAAACCATCAACTCCTCCTAAATCTACGAATACACCGTAAGAAGTAACATTTTTAACAATACCTTCTAATACTTGACCTTTTTCTAATCCAGAAATGATTTCTCTCTTCTGAACTTCGATATCAGCCTCGATAAGAGCTTTGTGAGATACAACAACGTTTTTAAATTCGTGGTTGATTTTTACAACTTTGAATTCCATTGTTTTGTCTACATACTGATCGTAATCTCTAATTGGCTTCACGTCAATTTGAGATCCTGGTAAGAATGCTTCAATTCCGAAAACATCAACAATCATACCTCCTCTAGTTCTACACTTAACGTATCCGTTAACTACTTCACCAGATTCTTGAGCAGCAATAACTCTATCCCAAGCTTTGATTACTCTTGCTTTTTTGTGAGACAATACTAATTGTCCTGAGTGATCTTCTCTTCTATCAACTAAAACCTCTACTTTATCTCCAACAGCTAAGTTAGGATTGTAACGGAATTCGTTTAAAGAAATAACTCCTTCTGATTTAGAGTTAATATCAATGATCGCATCACGGTCAGTAATACGAACTACAGTTCCTTCAATTACATCACGCTCATTTACGAAACCTACAGTTCCTTCTAATGCAGCATCAAACTCTTTTAATTGAGCTTCATCAACCTCATCAATACCTTCTTCGTATTTATGCCAGTTAAAGTTTGCTAAAAATTCTTGTGGGTTTACTTGTACAGTTTCTTGCTCTTGAGCTTCCACTGCGTTTTGGTTTGCTTCAGACATGTGTCTAAAAATAATTTGTATCTAGCTGATAGTTATGTTTTTAGAGCGAGTAACAACAACTAAAGATGTTAAATTAAATTGTTTTTATTCCTTTTCTTAACCTAGCTCGCCAAAAAGGACTGCAAATATACAAAATATTTTTAAGTGAGCACACACAAAAACAGCGAGTTAGCTATTTTTTTTCTTGCAATGATAATTTTACTTTTTTTAACTGAAAGAAAACACCAATTAAAGATAAAATAGCGGTTAAAAAAGTAAACAGTAAACCAATAGCTACAGAAATGTCTTTGTTATAATGTAACAAATCTGCTGCTTGATAAAACACAAATTCTCTTACTCCAATTCCCGCAAAAGAAACGATAGATAAAATTACAGAGATTAAAAACACCAATAAATAGGCAAATAAATCAGAAACCACATTAAAATTTAACACCAAACAATACACACAAATTAATTGTAATGTTTGCACTACTAAAGACAGGCCTAAAGTTTTAATGTAAACTTTTTTAAATGAAGGAAAAAGTTTTTGCACCAAGGCAAAAGCCATTAATGGAATTAAAATTAACAACAAAACTGCTACTCCAATCAACACAAAGTTTGAAGAAATCCAATCTAAAGATTTTACAAAAGGAATCATTAGCAAAACCAACAACATTCCAATGGCAGTTAAACCAGAAAAGCGATCTATAAAAATGGCGGCAGATAATTTTTTAACATTCCAATCAAACTTTTTATGAAGTTTATAAACTTTATAAGCATCACCTCCTATTCCTCCAGGAATAAAAAAATTGTAAAACATTCCTATTAAATACAACACATGATTGCTTTTGTTAGACAAGTGATAACCTAAGGAATGAAAAAAAGTGTTTAACCTAATGGAAGAAACCCACTGAGATAAAAGTAAAAAAACACCGCTTAAAAGCAATAACAAGACATTGCTGTTTTTGATAATCTTAAATACCTCTGCAAAAGATATTTTAGTTACCACAAAGTAAAATAGGAGTACGCTCACTCCTATTTTTAATACTGTTCCTGCTATTTTTTTAACCTTATATTTTTTCAAAAGTAGTTACTTTTCTTAAGTTGTATGGTCGTTTGTCTTGAGATTCGTAATAAGTTTTCATCAACAAATCTATAATAATTCCAACGGTAAAAAACTGAATTCCCATTACTACTAACATTACACCAAGAATTAATAATGGTCTTCCCCATATGTCTTCACCTAAAAGTTTAAGAATTAACAAATAAAAATTGATTAACATTCCTACTCCAGCAAAACTCAACCCTATATTTCCAAACAGATAAATAGGTTTTTGCAAGTATTTACGTTGAAATAAAATCAATAACAAATCATTAATCACCTTAAAAGTTCTCCCCAATCCGTATTTAGAAACTCCAAATTGACGAGCATGGTGTTTTACTGGCATTTCTGATATTCTTGCTCCATTCATAAAAGTAACCAAAGAAATAAAACGGTGCATTTCTCCATATAATTTTAATCCTTTTGCAGTTTCGGCTGTAAAAATTTTAATAGCACAACCATGATCTGTAATATGTAAACCTGTAGTTTTTCTAATGATGTAATTCGCAATTTTAGAAGGCAAAGTTCTTAAAAAATTATCCTGTCTTTTTTGACGAATCCCTGTAATCATATCCAAGTCGTCTTCTATCAATTTGTCTAACATCGCAGGTAAGTCCGATGGATCGTTTTGTAAATCTCCATCCATCGTAATAATGTACTCTCCTTTAGAAATATCAATTCCCGCAGCAATAGCAGAACTTTGTCCGTAATTTTTTCTAAGTTCAACCAAAATTACTTTAGGATGATTTAAATCTTTTACCTCTTTACGAGTATTGTCTGTAGAACAATCATCAACATAAATAATTTCGTAATTATATCCTTTTAAACCGTTGTCTATATTTTCTGTCAACAAGGTTACATTCCCTTCTTCATTATACACAGGAACTACAATAGATAACAAACTTGATTTACTCATTTTTCTTTTATTTCGATTTGACAAACTTACTCATAATCCTAAAACTAAAACAAGTTGTTTGCTAAATAATAATTTTGATATTTTAATAATTATCGTTGCACCAAATATCTTTTACTCAAAGTTGATGGTCTTGAATTTGGATTTAAAAATTTCATTTTTAACCTTGTAATTCTATAGTGATCTAAAGGATAAACTTTTGACCACACTACTCCCTCTTTTTGGGTTCTTAAATAAGAAGCCTCTTCTAAATACACCCATTCTCCTTTTTTAATTTGATTCGGAATTTCATCAACTGAAACTTCTTTTAAATTTTTATGGGCATAAAAACTAACAGACCAAGCTTCTATATCTTTTCTTAAATACAAATGATTGACATCTATATTATTTTCTTTGATGATTTTACTTGCTGTAATTCCAGATTGATATTGTAACAAATTAGGATAAAACTGAGTGTTTAAACAGAAATTAATTAAAATCATAAAACCTACTGATGATACTATTAATTTTCTAAAAGGTGATGCTTTTTCTTTGATTAAAAAGAGAATTAACAAAACAGCAATCAACATTATACCAATAATGATAAAAATATTATGAACTGGAAATGCCCAAAAACATAAATAAATAACCAAAACTGACAATACCGAAAACAATCCTACTTGAAAATTAAACCATCTTTTTATGTATTTAACTTTTTGACTTTTTTGCAAATACCATAAAAACCCAACTACCAAAATAGACATTAACGGAATTAAACTGTTTAAGTAATGTGGTAGCTTAAATTTTGAGGTACTAATCACCAACAAAACCAGTAAAACACCAAGTGAAGTCATCAACTCAAAACTTTCGTAAGACTTAAATTTATATTTAAGAGCTCTTTTTATGTTGCTAAACATTGCTGTGTACATAATTAAAGGCCATGGTAAAAATGCCCAAAGAATAGAGTGAAAAAAGAACAAATAATCTGGACTTGTATTCCCAAATCCTGTAGCTGTGAGTCTATTAAAACTCTGATCCCATAAAATAAATTTAATTCCAGAAATATTAGAATGACCGTTAAAAACTTTCTCTGGATGCAAATCAAACTGAATATAATAAGCATATAAAACGGGACTGATGAAAAGAAAGAAACTCGCCAACCCTAGCAATACTTTCCACGAGAAAACCGACTTCCATTTATTTGCATACAACACGTGTACAAACAAAACCATTCCGCAAACAAAGACCGCCAGTTGACCTTTTGTAGAAAAACCAATAGCCAATCCTAAAAAACCTAGAATCACGTTTTTAATAGTTTGCCTATCTAAATATTTCACAAAATGATACAAAGCAAAAATAGTAGCTCCAGTTAAAACTGCATCAGTTCTTACATCATGATTAGACAAAATAATCGCTTGAGATGATAAAAAAACCAATGAAGCCATATGACCTATTTTTCTTCCATAAAAATATTTTGCCAATCTATGAGTGTACATGGCACCAATTAAGGTAAATAAAAAAGCTGGTAATCTATAAGCCCATGCAGATATTCCAAAAAGTTTAAAAGACAAAGCCGCCAACCAAAAATGCATGTGTGGCTTGTCTAAATAATCATGAGTTCCTTTATATATATGTAAAAAATCATTCTCAAGATACATCCTCATCGCCATGGTTGCATGTTGTGCAGAATCGTTTTCCATCACTGGAATAAACAAACCTGCTATATAAACAAGTAACAATAATGGATAAAGAACATAAAGATCTCTTTTTGATAAAATCATAAGGTCATAAATTTTTACTCAACTATTTTGATTGATCATTATCATACACCCTAGTCGTATGATTTTCGAACAAACTTTTTTGCGAAAATAATTGATTAAAGATACTTAATTCATTTATTTCATCTTTATTTCTTGTATTGGTCATTACAACACCATTAGGAAACTCCTTAAAAAAAGTTTCAATCTCTTCTACGGTATCTACAATTTTATAAGTTCTGTTAAAGTTGATTGGAAAGGCTGCATCCATTCTTTTGTAGACTATTACTTGTCTATGACTAGCTACGTGTTCCTTAAATTTTTCTACAGGAGATTCTTTTGTTAATTGAGGAAAAACAAAGCCAAACAACAACAAACTAAACCCTATAAATATTGATGAGATTACTTTAAAACTTAATACAAAGTTCTTTTTAATAAAACAGTAAAAAGCAACAACGACTCCTATAGGAATAAAAACCAACAACAAAGCAATCCATTTTTTAGACTCCAAAGAACTCTCTAAAGACAAACCAATATACCCTGCAATAGGCAAAGCGATTGCTATTAAAATTAAAAAAGCCCATTCAATATATTTCCCTTTAAAACTTTTAGCATTTAAAACTTCATTAAAAAACCAAGCCAATACAATTGCTATTAAAGGATAACAAGGCATGGTATAATTAGGAAGTTTAGTAGCAGAAATAGCAAAAAAGGTTACAAAAACAACAACTGCAACAGAACAAAAAAACAAGAATTTATTTTGTGCTTTTTGTTTTAAAGCCAAAAACAATGCTCTAAAAATCCATAAAGAAAACGGTAACATGCCCAACAACACAAAACCTATGGTGATTAAAAAACTACCTCCATGGCCTTCCATTTTATCTTGAAACCTAGCCACATTGTGTTTTAAAAAAAATCCTTCAGTAAAAACCCCTTGTGTTTCTACATGAGCAAAATAAAACCAAGGAACGCTAATCAATAAAACCAAAATCAACCCTAAAAAAGGTTTAAATGATAAAATTTGTTTAACAGTAAATTGTTTTACCAAAATTAAATGTACAAAAGCTACCAAAGTCGGTAGAGCAATGGCTACTGGTCCTTTAGTTAAAACACCAAACCCCATAGAAAAATACAGTAACCAAAGTATTTTAACGTTTCTTGAAACAAAAAAATCTATGTAACAAAAAAAGATCAAACTCATCCAAAAAATTAGATATGGATCTGGAACAGCCAAATGAAATTCTTGAATAAAATAAAACGAAGACAATAATATCCAAAAAGTGATTTTTGCAATCTTATCTCCCAAATGTTTTTGGGTAAAATTAAAAGTTATCAAAATAGTTAATGCCCCAAACAATGCAGAAAAAAACCTTGCTCCAAAGGCATTTACACCAAACACCTTATACCCTATCATCATAAAAAAATAATGAAAAGGAGGTTTATCTGTTCTTATAACCTCATTAAAAGTTGGCCTAAAAACATTTCCATATTGCAACATTTCTCTTGCTGCTTCGCTATTTTTTGCTTCATCTAAAATGTAAATAATAGAACTTCCGCTACCAAAAAGACACAAAACAAAAGCAAGTAAAAACATCCACCATAATGGATTTTTAAGATCAAAAAACTTCATTAATTTTCTGGGGTTGGAATGAATTCTATCCAATTTTTACGCATTGGAGTAAACCTTATTTTCATGTTATACCATTTCTTTTTACGAGAATTCTTTACCAATACAATGGCTACATATGCAGATGAAACTCCTACGATTGCTCCCGCAAAAACATCCATAAAAAAATGTTGTACCAAATACATTCTAGAGATTCCTATAAGCGTAGCAATCAAACACAAACCAATGGCAGGAAGTATTTTTTTGATCTTTAAAGAAAAATAAATCGCTATTAAAAATGCATAAGCCGTATGACCAGATGGAAAAGAATCTCTTTTATTCACCCTTATCCCTTCTACAAAGTTTATTTGAGACAAGATTCCTTTAGCTTCAAACATTAAATACGGCCTAGGAAAACCATCAAAAATAAGATGCTTACAAAGGATAACAATTGTAGATTCTATTAAAAAAGCCAAGACAAAAAAGTATAAAAACTTTAATTTATACCTTAATACAATAGCTAAAAAAAAGAAAATACTCATGGTATTTCCTATAGAGCTTAGGCTAGTAAAAAATCTATCTAAAAATAAAGTATGATTTTTATTAATTATCAGAACCACCTCTCCTTTGGCATAGCCAAAAAGAAACAAAGACAATAATAAAACTAGCAAAAATGGAACTAAAACTTTGTGATTAATCTTCATCATTAAAAGCTATCTAAATCACGAAATTAATCCGATAATACTTCTAAAAAGTTAAGCCAGCTTTAACAAAACCTTAATTACAGGTCTTTCAACAACAACTTTATGTTTCCATAGGTATTCTCCAAACATTTTTTAGAATCTTGAATAGATTTAAAAACAACCTCTGTAATCCCTTCTTCCTCTTGAGGAATTAAATTCATCTCAGACTCTTGGGTATGCATTCCAAACCAATAAGTTACTTTCATCACCAAAACTCCTTTATGTTTAAAAACATGATAGGTGGTCTCCAATTCTTCATCAATCATTAATCCAGAAACACTACACTCCTCTTCTACTTCTCTTATAGCTGCAACCTCTTTCGTTTCTCCCTTTTCTATATGTCCTTTAGGCAAATCCCACTTATCAAACCTGTAAATCCATAAAATTTCATTACTTGAGTTTTTCACCACTCCTCCTGCTGCACTACGGACTTCAAAATTTAATAAAAAATTGCACCAATCATTTTCCAAATTGTCACAAATAACATTTATTTTCGCATCGGAATTCTTTTGAATTTCTTGATACATATTTATAAAATCAAGTTCTTGATATTTCACAGAAGAAAAACCTGTTAATTCATTGTTTTTTTCTGTAAAAAAAACTGGAACTTCATTGATAAAAACTTTATACATTTGCACTATGATTTTTAACAAAGATACAGCAAATAATACCGCAGAACAGCTTTTAAAAATAAAAGCAATTAAACTACAACCCTCAAATCCATTCACTTGGGCTTCTGGTTGGAAATCACCTATTTATTGTGATAACAGAATTACACTTTCTTATCCAATCATAAGAAACTTTCTAAAAACCAACATGGCCAAAGCTATTGAAGAGCAATATGGAAAGCCTGATGTAATTGCTGGTGTTGCTACTGGAGCTATTGCTATTGGAGTATTGGTTGCACAAGAATTAGGAATTCCTTTTGTATATGTTAGACCAGAACCAAAAAAACATGGTAGAATGAACCAAATTGAAGGTTATCTTGAAAAAGGTTCTAATGTTGTAGTGGTAGAAGATTTAATCAGTACTGGTAAAAGTAGTTTATTGGCTGTAGAAGCTTTAAAAGAAGCGGGAGTAAATGTAAAAGGAATGATGGCTATTTTTACATATGGTTTTCCTATTGCAGATAAAAACTTTGAAGCTGCAAATATTACTTTAACTACTTTAAGTAATTATCAAGTATTGATTGAGCAAGCTGTAAAAAACAACTATATTACTTCTAATGAGTTGGCATTGATTCAAACATGGAGAAAAGCTCCAGATAAATGGACTAACGAAGAAGATTAAAACCAAACAAAAGCATCTTAAAAGTAATTAAGGTGCTTTTTTTAGCTTCAATAATTATATTTGCATTTCAAACATCCATCATATGAAATTAGAAACGCCATCAGTAACCATTTTTAAATCAAGTAAAGAAACTTTTAATTTTTTAACAGACTTAAACAACTTTGAACAATTAATGCCTGACAATAAGGAAAAGTTTGAAGTAGATGGAGACTCTTTTATTTTTGGATTGACAGGAATGCCAGAAATTAGATTAATTTTAAAAGAAAAAACACCTAACACTAAAATTGTTCTAGGTGCTGCTTCTAGCAAATTAGACTTTAGTTTAACTATTGACTTAAAAACAGTCTCAGAAAACAGTACTTCCGCTCAACTATTTTTTGATGGAAATTTTAACCCAATGATGGCCATGATGGTTAAAAAACCCTTAACAAATTTTATAAATGCATTGAGTAATAATTTACAAAATATTTAAAGCAATTTTATTTCTTTAACAGCATAACTGTATCTTAAATCGTCATCTTTTTCCAAAACCAACAAACCATCATTAGTAACATCAATAATTTTCCCCATAAAGATACTTTCTTCTGTATCCATAAACATTGTTGGCACATTTATTTTGTATAAATGCTTTAAATAAGCTTGCTTTATTTTGTCTAAATTATTTGTAATATAATTTACATTTACTACCTCTTGTAAAGCTATTATTATTTTTTCCAGCAATAAATCTTTATCTATTTTACTCCCTTTAATTTTTGCCAAAGAACTTGCTTTTACCAAATCAGCAGGAAACTCTAGTTGATTTACATTTAATCCAACCCCTATAAAACAAGATTCTATCTGTTGTTTTTTAATGACATTCTCTACCAATATTCCACAAACCTTTTTATTATATGACATTATGTCGTTTGGCCATTTCACTTTTACTTTATGTTTTTCTCCTAAAAATTCTGTGACAACATTTCTTATAACAACAGCCGATAAAAAGCTAATATAGGGAGCTAAACTCACCGTTAATCCTTTTAAATCCGCATAAACAGTAAACAACAAGTTTTTACCTTTTGCAGAATGCCATACTGTGTTCATTTGCCCTTTACCCGCCAATTGCTCCTGAGCAACCACTACTGTAAAGTTGTCTAATTCCGATTTTTTTGCCAAATCTTTCAAAAAACGACTAGTAGAGTCGATGGCATTAAGTTTGATTATATTCACAAATAAATTATAATTATATTAGTGTAAGTTATCACTTAAAAAACGATAACTTTGCAGCAAAACTAAAGATTTTTTAATGTCTAAAAAACACGTAAGTACTGATCAATTAATTAGTACCATTTTAAAAGGAATTGACGAGGTAAAAGGAGAAAATGTTCAATTGATAGATTTACGAGAAATAGAAAACACTGTTTGTGACTATTTTGTAGTAGCATCTGGAACTTCTAACACACATGTTAGTGCTATTTCTGGTTCAATTCAAAAAATTGTTGGAAAAGAAGCACAAGAAAAACCTTATCATGTTGAAGGAGAGTCTCAAGCTAATTGGATTTTACTAGATTACGTACATGTAGTTGTACATGTTTTCCAAAAACCTGTCAGAGAACTTTACGATATTGAAGGATTATGGGGTGATGCTAAAATCACTAAGATTTCATAATCACAAAAGCATACAAAAACAAATGAACAAAGAACCAAACAAGCAACCCAATAACAAACCTAATGGGTTAAAACCAAAATTTAACTCTTATTGGATTTACGCTGCTATCATTGCCGTTATTATATCTTTTAACTTTTTTGGTAACAATGTAACCAACACAGATATTACTAGAAATAAGTTTGAAGACTTATTACGCTCTAACAGTATTGAAAATATTTTAATTGTTAATAATGATTATGCAGAAATTCATTTAACAGAAGAGGCACAAAAAGAATTTACTTCTGAAACCAAAGACAATAATCTACCATGGGTAGCTGCTAAACCAGTATTAACTTACAACTTTGGTAGTCTTGAGAATTTTGAAAACATTATTAAGGAAAACAAAGAAAAATACAATCTAGCTATTGACCTTAAAAACGTTAACAAAACAGATCTTTTTGACTCTCTATTAGGGTTTTTACCATTTATCTTAATTTTAGGTTTATGGATTTTCTTTATGCGTAGAATGTCAGGTGGTGCTGGTGCTGGTGGTGCTGGTGGTCAAATTTTTAGCATTGGAAAATCAAAAGCTAAATTGTTTGACGAAAAACAAAAAGTTAAAGTTTCTTTTAAAGACGTTGCTGGACTTGTAGGAGCAAAAGAAGAAGTACAAGAAATTGTTGATTTCTTAAAAAGCCCTGAAAAATATACAAACCTGGGGGGTAAAATTCCAAAAGGTGCTTTGTTAGTAGGACCTCCAGGAACTGGTAAAACTTTATTAGCAAAAGCTGTTGCTGGTGAGGCTGGTGTTCCTTTTTTCTCTTTATCTGGTTCAGATTTTGTTGAAATGTTTGTAGGTGTAGGAGCTTCTAGGGTTAGAGACTTATTTAAACAAGCTGCTCAAAAATCTCCTTCTATTATATTTATTGATGAGATTGATGCTATTGGTAGAGCAAGAGGAAAAAACAACATGACAGGTGGTAATGATGAACGTGAAAACACATTAAACCAACTGTTAACAGAAATGGATGGTTTTGGTACAGATACCAACGTAATTGTTATTGCTGCTACCAACCGTGCAGATGTTTTAGACAAAGCCTTAATGCGTGCTGGTAGATTTGACAGACAAATTTATGTAGACCTTCCAGACTTAAATGAACGTAGTGCAATTTTTAATGTACACTTAAAACCATTAAAGTTAGGAACTGATGTTAAAGTTGACTTTTTAGCACAACAAACTCCTGGTTTTTCTGGAGCAGATATCGCTAACTTATGTAACGAAGCTGCTTTAATGGCTGCCAGAAAAGGAAAAGAAGCAATTGAAAATGAAGACTTTTTAGATTCTGTTGATAGAATTGTAGGAGGTTTAGAAAAGAAAAATAAAATTATTTCAGCCAAAGAAAAGAAAACCATTGCTTTTCACGAAGCTGGACATGCTACTGCTAGCTGGATGCTAGAACATGCTGCTCCGTTGGTAAAAGTTACCATTGTACCTAGAGGTCAATCTTTAGGAGCTGCTTGGTACTTACCTGAAGAAAGAATGATTGTTCAAACAGAACAAATGTTAGATGAAATGTGTGCTACTTTAGCAGGTAGAGCAGCAGAAAAAATCATTTTTAATAAAATTTCTACAGGGGCACTAAGCGACTTAGAAAAGGTAACCAAACAAGCAAGAGCCATGGTTAGTATTTATGGTTTAAGTGATAAAGTTGGAAACCTAACTTATTATGATTCTAGCGGTCAAGAATACGGGTTTACAAAACCTTATAGCGAAACTACTGCCAAGTTAATTGATGAAGAAATTAGCACTATTATTGAGCAACAATATCAAAGAGCTATTCAAATTTTAACAGACAACAAAGACAAATTAACTGAATTGGCTGAACGTTTGTTAGAAAAAGAAGTTATCTTTAAAGATGATTTGATTAAGATTTTTGGAGAAAGAGCATTTTTAACCGAAGGCGAAATCTTAGAAAAAAAACTTGAAGCAGAGCAAGAAAAAACAAAACAAATAGAAGAGAACAATTCTGAGGTAAATCACTAAACCTCAATAAAGGAAGGATTTATTTATATGGGTTTATTTGATAAACTTTTTAAAAATTCAAAATCTAAACCATCATCTAAAGACAAAAAAATCAACGAACAACCCGTTGTCTTGTCTTTAGATGATTTGTTTGTTCATAACTTTATTAATAAGGGCGGTAAATTTTTATACTGTATTTCCAAAAATGAAGCTTTAGAGGTTTTTACTCGAATTTTAAAAGAAAACAATTGGGAACAAGTTTCTTGTACTCAAGAAAAACTAATACATTTTTCTGAACAAACAAAAACACCTGTTTCTAGTTCTAATTATAACAGTCCTTTTTTTACAACCTGTGAACATTTAGTAGCAGACTCTGGTAACATAATGTTGTCTTCCAATCAAATTAAAGAAATGAGATTGGCAGAGCTAAACAATAATTTTATTGTCATGGCTACTACTAGTCAAATAGTAAAAAACATGGGAGAAGGTTTAACAGGAATCAAAGCCAATTGTAAACAAAAACTACCGACTAATATTTGTGACATTAGAAACTACGGTAATGAAGAAAAAAAAGAAACGTTTATGAATTATGGACTTTCTAACAGTAAAAACACTTACCTTATCTTAATAGAAGATTTATAATTTTAAATTTATGCTGCAAAGAGCTTTTTCAGGAATTATTTTTGTTACCATATTAGTAGCTGCAACTTTGTATAGCAGCCTTACTTTTTACATTTTATTTTTCTTTTTTATGCTAGTTGCTATTCATGAATTTCAAAAATTAAGCAATTACAAAACTCCCTTCTTTAATATTTTAGGAATCTTTACCTTTTTATTATCTGCAGGAAGCATAACTATTTTAAAAGCACATTTTAATTTAAGTGACTCCATTGCAATCCCCGAAACCAACTCAGCTTTTATATACGTACTACTATTTATAGCATTTTTAATTGTATTATTTAAAAGAGTTAACAAATCTCCATTTATGGATTTAGGAATAGTCTTTTTAACTTACTTATATGCTATATTTCCTTTTACAATTATACTAGCCATTCCATTTTGTAACGATACAAACACGTATGAGGGAACCACCTTTTTAGGATGCATAATATTAGTTTGGTCTACAGATACCTTTGCCTATTTAACAGGTAAAAGCATTGGAAAAACAAAATTATTTGAAAGAATCTCTCCTAACAAAACCATTGAAGGCTCTGTAGGAGGTATGCTTTTTACATTAATTACAGCTAGTATTTTATCTGTATATTTTACACAATTTTCTCTACCAGAGTGGCTTGGATTAAGCCTAGTTATTAGTATTTTTGGTAGCCTTGGAGATTTGGTAGAATCTATGTTTAAACGTGCTGCAAACATTAAAGATAGCGGGAATTTAATTCCTGGACACGGAGGTGTTTTAGATCGTTTTGACAGTCTGCTTTTTGCCTCTCCATTTATATACTTTTACTTACAACTAATTTCATAAAACTATGTTTCACAAAGAAGGAAAAATTATCATTATAGCAACTTTAATCTTAGCTTTAATAGGTACAGATTTAACTTATTTTTTATTAGAGGATTTGCCTTGGCTTCAATATTTTATTTATGCTGTTTTATTATTCTTTGTAGTTATCATACTACAGTTTTTTAGAAACCCTAAAAGAAAAACCAAAGTATCCGAAAATCATGTAGTAGCACCTGTTGATGGCAAGGTTGTTGTAATAGAAGAAGTGTACGAACCTGAATATTTTAAAGACAAAAGATTACAGGTTTCCATTTTTATGAGCCCTATTAATGTACATGTTACAAGATATGGCTTAAGTGGATTGGTAAAATACAGCAAATATCACCCTGGAAAATATTTAGTTGCATGGCACCCAAAAGCATCTACAGAAAATGAACGTACTACTGTAGTCGTTGAAAATACAACTTTTGGAGAAGTGTTGTATAGACAAATTGCAGGAGCACTAGCAAAAAGAATTGTGAACTATGCTGTTGAAGGTACAGAAGTTTTACAAGGAACAGATGCTGGTTTTATTAAATTTGGATCAAGGGTAGATTTGTTTTTACCATTAAATTCTAAAATTAACGTATCTTTAAATCAGAAAGTAAAAGGTGCAGAAGATGTAATCGCATCTTTATAATTTTTATAATTTATGAGTAACGATTCTTTATTAAAAGAGAGATTTAACAAAGCGGTAAAGTTAGCGTTAGAAATGGAAACACTTCCGCCCGATATCATGTTAGAGTTCTACGCATATTACAAACAAGCTACCAAAGGTGATGATTTTAGCTTTAATGCCAATCAGGAACAAGATCTTAGAAGCTCTTTTAAGTATAATGCATGGATGCAACTAAGAGGTATTTCTCCAAAACAAGCACAAAAAGAATATATTAAACTCGTTGAAAAATATACAAACCAAAAGATAACATGAAAAAAGTAGCACTTATTTTATTAGCAGTTATAACGTTAACTGCATGTAAAACATCAAAAAAAGAAAAAGATAAAAATACAGAGACAACCGCTTTTCAATTAGATACCGAAACTGTAGTTGTTAACTGGACAGGTTACAAATTCACCAGTAAAAAAGGAGTTAATGGACAAATGCAAACTGTTAACATTAACAACAACCAATCTGGAGAAAACATTGACGAAGCTTTAAACGGAATAGAATTTTCTATTCCTGTAAGTAGTATTTTTAGTAATGATGACATTAGAGACAATAAGCTAAAAACATTGTTTTTTGGAGTGATGGACAATACAGAAATGCTTTCTGGTACTGTTACCAAAACAAACAACAATACTGGTATTATTTCTTTAACTATGAACAACGAAACGCATGACTTACCTTTTACCTTAAACGTTCAAAACAGAACAGCTTATTTAAAGGCTACTTTAGACTTAAAAACTTGGCATGCTGAAAAAGCATTAGCTTCTTTACACGCTGCTTGTGAATTGTTACACACCGGTGAAGATGGTATTAGTAAAACATGGGACACAGTTGACTTAGATGTTGTTTTAAATTTTTAAACAAACACTACATATAAAATAAAAAAGCACCTATTTAGGTGCTTTTTTATTTTATATAATTAGAAGTATATAATACAATATAGGAACACCTTCAACCCAAAAAGAAGCATAATACTTAGACTGTTCCTCTCTAGAGAAAATCAACAAACCAAATAAAACCAAAACTACTATTAAAAATGGCATAAAACCAAACCACTCAAAAACACAATAATGTAAAACCAAAGAAAAAATTAACAAAAAACTTCCTAAAACCTTAACTCCTTTCACCCCCATAAGCATGGGTAAAGTTCTAATACTCTTTTCATCAAAAGCCAAATCTCTAATATCAAAAGGAAGCGTTAATACCACTACAAAAAACATCAATCCTAAAAAATATAATAAGTGATTAACATCAAAAGCAATAACTGATGTTATAGGAAAAAAAACAACTGTTCCTGCCCACACCAAAGCAATTACAAAAATTTTTATCCCTGGAATAAAACGAATAGAATGCCTTACTCCATTTTTACCAATAAAACTATAAGCATACAACAAAGTCAAAACTACAAAAGGAAAAAAATGTAAAAACTGAATCATTTTCAACTGTAAAAACTCATATACACCAACAAACATAGCCACACCTATCATTACATATATAATTCCTCTGTGCTCATTACTAAAAACATCTAACAAATGTTTTTTACCATATTTATGCCTATTTAAAAAACGAATTAAATGATATGAAACAAAAGTCGCACACATTAACAATAAGGCTTCATGACTTACTTCTACTCCAAACAAATAACCAACACTCAACACCAAACAAGCCACAGCAATAGACACGTGTAAATTACTATATACATAAAATTGAAAAAGGACTTTTAAAAATTTCATCGTTTCATCATACTTATCAACAATACCAACCAAATTTGGTTAAAACATTTGACAATAGAACAAAAATAAAACTTTTATTATCCGTATTTTTGTGGCTTCAAAATAATTATTTTTCCGTTTATGAAAACAGATGTTTTTGCGCAAAGACACATAGGTTCTAACCAAGAGGAACAAGCTGAAATGCTTAAAGCTATCAATGTAAATTCTATTGATGAGTTAATAAAAAAAACAGTTCCTAAAGATATTCTTTTACAGAATGAACTACAGTTAGCCCCTGCTTTAAGTGAACATGAATACATGGATCACATTCAAAAATTATCTGTTAAAAATAAATTATTTAAAAACTATATTGGATTAGGATATCATCCAACTATTACTCCTGGTGTAATTCAACGTAATATTTTAGAAAACCCAGGGTGGTACACAGCTTACACTCCTTATCAGGCAGAAATTGCACAAGGTAGATTAGAAGCTTTATTAAATTTCCAAACCATGGTTACAGATTTAACTGGAATGGAAATTGCCAATGCTTCTTTATTAGACGAGGGAACTGCTGCTGCCGAAGCTATGATTTTACTTTTTAATACCAGAAGTAGAAATCAAAAGAAAAAAAATGCATTACAATTTTTTGTTTCTAAAAACGTATTACCTCAAACTATTGATGTTTTAATATCTAGAGCAACTCCTTTAAATATTGATTTGATTATTGGAAATCATGAAACTTTTGAGTTTTCCGAAAATGTTTTTGGTGGTTTGGTACAATATCCTGGAAAAAACGGAAAAGTAGTTGATTATACAGACTTTGTAAAGAAAGCAAACGAAAAAGAAGTTAGAATTGCTGTAGCTGCAGATTTATTAAGCTTAACTTTATTAACTCCTCCTGGTGAATGGGGAGCCGATGTAGTTGTAGGAACCACACAACGTTTTGGAATTCCAATGGGGTACGGTGGACCACACGCTGCTTATTTTGCTACAAAAGAAGAATATAAAAGATCTATACCTGGTAGAATAATTGGAGTTACTAAAGACATTGATGGAAATCGTGCTTTACGGATGGCTTTACAAACTCGTGAGCAACACATTAAAAGAGAAAAAGCCACTTCTAATATTTGTACTGCACAAGTTTTATTAGCTGTAATGGCTGGAATGTATACTGTTTTTCACGGTCCTAAAGGATTAAAATATATTGCTAATAAAGTTTTAAATCACACTTATACATTACACAAAACATTAACAGATTTAGGTTTTGAACAAGTAAACAAAGTGTTTTTTGATACTTTAAATGTAACAGTACCTTCTGCAAGTAAAGTCAAAGAAATTGCTGAATTACTACATGTAAACTTCTTATACAATTCAGAAAACTCTATAACTATTGCCATTAATGAAACTACAAACCTAGATGACATTAATGAAATTGTTAGAATTCTAACCAAAGCCACAGACAAAAACTTTACTCAAATTCATAAATTATTAGAAGTTGATGTAAAACCTGAGTTTAAAAGAACTTCAGAATTTTTAACCAATCCTGTATTTAACACTCATCATTCTGAAACAGCAATGATGCGTTATATTAAAAAATTAGAGCGTAAAGATTTATCATTAAACCACTCCATGATATCTTTAGGTTCTTGTACCATGAAATTAAATGCAGCTTCTGAAATGTTACCTTTAAGTTGGCCTAACTGGGGGAACATTCACCCATTTGTTCCTGTTGACCAAGCCCAAGGTTATCAAGAAGTTTTAAAAGGTTTAGAAAATGATTTAAACGAAATTACAGGATTCTATGCCACCTCTTTGCAACCAAACTCTGGTGCACAAGGAGAATATGCTGGATTGTTAGCTATTAAAGCTTATCATGAATCTAGAGGAGATGACCACAGAAATATCTGTTTAATTCCTTCATCAGCTCACGGAACCAATCCTGCATCAGCAGTGATGGCCGGAATGAAAGTAGTAGTAACCAAAGCGACTGACGAAGGAAACATAGATTTTGAAGACTTAAAAGAAAAAACACTATTACACAAAGACAATTTATCTTGTTTAATGGTTACCTATCCATCAACTCATGGTGTTTTTGAAAGTGGAATTAAAGAAATCACTCAATTAATTCATGATAATGGTGGACAAGTATATATGGATGGTGCTAATATGAATGCCCAAGTTGGATTGACAAATCCTGCTACCATTGGTGCTGATGTATGTCATTTAAACCTGCACAAAACATTCGCCATTCCTCACGGTGGTGGTGGTCCTGGAGTAGGACCTATTTGTGTGGTAGAACACCTTGCACCTTTCTTACCATCAAACCCAGTAATAAAAACAGGTGGAAAAAATGCCATTAAAGCGATTTCTTCTGCCCCTTGGGGATCTGCATTGGTTTGTTTAATTTCTTATGGATACATAAAAATGTTAGGGGCAAAAGGATTAAAATCGGCTACCGAAAATGCCATTTTAAATGCCAATTACATCAAAACAAAGTTAGAAGCAGAATACAACATTTTGTACTCTGGAGAAAACGGATTCTGTGCGCATGAAATGATTGTTGATTTTAGAAGCTTTAAAGCCAAAGGAATTGAAGTTGTTGATGTTGCCAAACGTTTAATGGATTATGGTTTTCATGCACCAACAGTATCTTTCCCTGTAGCAGGAACCTTAATGATTGAGCCTACTGAAAGTGAAAACAAAGAGGAATTAGATACATTTATCAATGCCTTATTAAGCATCAAAGCAGAAATTGATGAACAAGATTTTCATGATGAAAATTCTGTATTAAAAAATGCTCCTCATACCCAACAAATGCTAACAAGTGATGAGTGGAAATTTAGCTACTCTAGACAAAAAGCTGCTTATCCTCTAGAAAGTATTTCTGACAACAAATTTTGGCCTACAGTTCGTAGAGTTGATGATGCATATGGTGATAGAAATTTGGTTTGTTCATGTGAACCAATTGAAAGCTATATTGAAGCATAAATAACATATAAAAAAGTTAAAACCATAAAATCTCTATCCAATTAAAAAGGATAGAGATTTTTTATTTAGAACTTGTTTTTTTAGAAAAAAACAAAAATTTATTTTACCGATATTCAACACTTAAAAAAACACAAAAACAAACAGTTAAAAAACTAAAATACAACACTTTATCAAAAAACACTTTTACACCTCCCACGAAATTCAACCTTTTGTTTTTTAAAACCTTGTAAAATCTTACTAAACAGGCAATAAAAAAGTGATAATAGATGTTTATTACTTAGCTATAATGTCTTATTTTTGCTCCTATTCTATAAATATAAAGTTTAATTTACGTATAAATACGTAGATTGTTTTATTATAAATTAAAAACAAATCATGAAAGAAATCACCAAAGAAACCTATATCAACTGGTATAAGGACATGCTTTTCTGGAGAAAATTCGAAGACAAATTGGCTGCTGTTTACATCCAACAAAAAGTTAGAGGATTCTTGCACTTGTACAACGGTCAGGAAGCTATTTTAGCAGGATGTTTACATGTGATGGAATTAGGAGGTAAGGATAAAATGATTACTGCTTACCGTAACCACGTACAACCAATTGGTATGGGAGTAGATCCTAAAAGAGTAATGGCCGAATTATACGGAAAAGCTACAGGTACTTCTCATGGTATGGGAGGTTCTATGCACATTTTCTCTAAAGAACATGGTTTTTATGGAGGTCATGGTATTGTAGGGGGACAAATTCCTTTAGGTGCTGGTATGGCTTTTGGCGACAAATACCACAATACAGGTGGGGTTACTATTTGTTGTTTTGGTGATGGTGCTGCTCGTCAAGGTTCTTTACATGAAACTTTTAACATGGCAATGCTTTGGAAATTACCTGTAGTATTTATTGTAGAAAACAATGGATATGCAATGGGAACTTCTGTAGAGCGTACTGCAAACCATCAAGATATTTGGAAGTTAGGTTTAGGTTACGAAATGCCTTGTGGACCTGTAGATGCTATGAATCCTATTAAAGTTGCTGAAGCAATGGATGAAGCAATGGACAGAGCTCGTAGAGGTGATGGACCAACTTTCTTAGAAATGAAAACTTATCGTTATAGAGGTCACTCAATGTCAGATGCTCAACACTATCGTACTAAGGAAGAAGTTGAAGAGTACAAAAAAATAGACCCTATTACGCAAGTATTAGATATTATTAAAAAAGAAGAATATTTAACTGAAGATGAAATCAAACAGATTGAAAAAGACGTTAAATCTAAGGTAGCTGAATGTGAGAAATTTGCCGAAGAATCTCCATATCCAGAAAAGCAACAATTATACGATATGGTATATGAGCAAGAAAACTACCCATTTGTAAAACATAAATAATACCAGACAATAAATTATGGCTACTATAATTAACATGCCACGTTTGAGTGATACGATGACTGAAGGAACCGTAGCTCAATGGCTTAAAAACGTTGGAGACAAAATTGAAGAAGGTGACATTTTAGCAGAAATCGAAACTGATAAAGCTACTATGGAGTTCGAATCTTTTAACGAAGGAACTTTATTACACATCGGTTTAGAGGCTGGTGAAACTGCACCTGTAGATAGCTTATTAGCTATTATTGGTGAAGAAGGTGAAGATATTTCTGGATTATTAAACGGAGGATCTTCTGAAGCACCTGCAACAGAAGAAGCACCAAAAGAAGAAGCTACTCCTGCTGCTGAAGAAACTGCAATTCCTGATGGAGTAACTGTTGTTACAATGCCTCGTTTAAGTGATACCATGACAGATGGTACTGTAGCATCATGGTTAAAACAAGTTGGAGACAAAGTTGAAGAAGGTGATATTTTAGCAGAAATTGAAACGGATAAAGCAACAATGGAGTTCGAGTCTTTTAACGAAGGAACTCTTTTATATGTTGGATTACAAGAAGGAGAAACTGCTCCTGTAGATAGTTTATTAGCTATTATTGGTGAAGCTGGAACTGATGTTTCTGCTGTAGCTGCTAATTTTGGAAAAGCAAGCACTCCTGCACCAAAAGCTGCTCCTGCTGAAGAAACTCCAAAAACTAATACTCCTGCTCCTGCAAAAGCAGAAGCTCCTAAGGCATCTGCTCCTACCGCTACTAAAAAAGTAAGTGCAATTAATTCCGAAAACGGAAGAATTGTTGCTTCTCCTTTAGCTAAAGCTTTGGCTGAAGAAAAAGGAATCAACTTAGCAAAAGTTGTAGGTACTGGTGAAGGTGGAAGAATTGTTAAAGTAGATATTGAGAATTATGTTCCTGCTACCGAAGCTGCTCCTGCACCAAAAGCTGTTGCTGCTGCTCCTGCTGGAGAAATTAGCCAAAGAGAAGAGAAAAACTCAAACATGCGTAAAGCAATTGCTAGAGCTTTAGACAAATCTCAAACCGAAAATGTAAACTTTACGATTAGTTTAGATGTAGACATGGACAATGCTATGGCTTCTCGTAAACAAATTAATGAGTTACCTGATACAAAAGTTTCTTTCAACGATTTAGTGGTTAAGGCTTCTGCTATGGCATTGAGAAAACACCCACAAATCAATACAGAATGGACTGTTGAAAAAACAATCTATAACGAACATATTGCTATAGGTGTTGCTGTAGCTATTGAAGATGGTTTAGTAGTTCCTGTAATTCCTTTTACAGATACTAAGAGTTTAACTCAAATTGGTGCTGAAGTAAAAGACTTAGCTATTAAAGCTAAAAACAAAAAATTAACTCCTGCAGAAATGTCTGGAAGTACTTTTACAGTATCTAACTTAGGAATGTTTGGTGTAGACAACTTTACATCAATTATTAACCAACCTAACTCAGCTATTTTATCAGTAGGTGGTATCAAACAAAAACCTGTTGTTAAAAATGGAGAAATTGTTGTAGGAAATGTAATGAACCTAACATTGTCTTGTGACCACAGAACTATTGATGGTGCTGTTGGTGCTGCTTTCTTAAATACTTTAAAACAGTATATTGAAAACCCTGTTACAATGATTGCTTAAGCAATAAACAAAACATATTTCTAAAAGCACCTTTGTATTTTACAGAGGTGTTTTTTTTTATCTTAGATTTGTGAAAAATTATAAACATTTTTACAAACGTTGGCTTAATATATGCTACCTTTTGTAAAATAGTCATCTAACAGAATTATAAAAAATGAACCATTTTAAAAAAATATTCATTGCTAGTATTGCCTTATTAGCAATGGCTTGTAACAATACACCAAAGCAGTCAAGCATTTCAGGAGAAATTAAAAACTTACCTAAAGAAGTTACCGAAGTTATTTTAAAAACCCCAACGCAGATAAAAAAAATTAAAATAGAAAACGGAACTTTTAAAGACACCATTAATATAGAGGATCAATTTTGTTTTATACAAATTGGACCATTTCAAAAAACACTTTTTCTAGATACAGAAACCCAATTAAGAATTAACTTAGATGCCAATAATTACGACAGTTCTTTAACATACTCTGGTAAAGGAAAAAGAGCCAATGAGTATTTAAAAAAGAGAGAGGTTTATACTCAAAAAATATTTGAACAAATAGATAGTATTAATAGTTTAGAACCTGAATCTTTTAAAGATTTTAAATTAAATATGGTTAGTGATATAGAAGCCCTATTTAAAAATTATGCTGATATCAATCCTTATGTCATCAAAACAGAAAAAGAAAATTTAGGCTTTTTTGTAAAAAATTTAGAACAACAATACAATGCTATTAACGGATTAGATGGCTCTTTAAAAAAAGGAGATCTCTCTCCTGAATTTAACAATTACGAAAACTACAAAGGAGGAAAAACTTCTTTAAAGGATTTACGTGGTTATTATGTTTACATTGATATCTGGGCAACTTGGTGTGGTCCTTGCAAAGTTGAAATTCCTTATTTGAAAGAACTAGAAGGAAAGTTTCACAAAAAAAACATCAAGTTTGTTAGTATTTCGGTAGACAATCAAAATGCAAAAGACACTTGGAAAAAAATGATTCAAGAAAAAGAAATGGGAGGAATTCAATTATTTGCGAATGGAGACCAAGAATTTACAAGTGCATATAATGTTACTGGTATTCCTCGTTTTATATTGTTAGATACCCAAGGTAAAGTAATCTCTGCAAATGCCCCTAGACCTTCTAGCAATGAAATCAACAACTTATTAAGAAGTTTACCATAAACATAGATGTTAAAATACTGCAACATTTATAAAAATTTGTGTAATGTTGTGGAAATTAAATAAGTTTTAGTATCAAATTTTTAAATAAAAAAGCAATCAACTTATATTTGATGGCTTAGAGAATAAAATAAAAAACCAATGAAATATCGTATAGAAAAAGATACTATGGGAGAGGTACAAGTACCTGCTGACAAGTATTGGGGAGCACAAACAGAAAGATCTAGAAACAACTTTAAAATTGGTCCTGCTGCAAGTATGCCTTTAGAAATAGTTTACGGATTTGCCTATTTAAAAAAAGCTGCTGCACACGCAAACTGTGATTTAGGAGTTTTACCAGAAAACAAAAGAGATTTAATTTCTGCTGTTTGTGATGAAATATTAGCCGGTAAACACGATGACCAATTTCCATTAGTAGTATGGCAAACAGGTTCTGGAACACAGTCTAACATGAATTCTAATGAAGTTATTGCAAACCGTGCTCAAGAATTAGCAGGTGGTGTCATTGGAGAAGGTGAAAAGGCTATTCAACCTAACGATGATGTAAACAAATCTCAATCTTCTAACGATACTTTCCCTACAGGAATGCACATTGCTGCTTACAAAGTAATCATAGAAAACACCATTCCTGGAGTAGAAAAATTACGTGATACTTTACAAGCTAAATCAAAAGCTTTTAAAGATGTGGTAAAAATTGGAAGAACCCATTTAATGGATGCAACTCCATTGACTATAGGTCAAGAATTTTCTGGATATGTGTCTCAATTAAACCACGGTTTAAAAGCATTAAAAAACACCTTAGCCCATTTAGCTGAATTAGCATTGGGAGGAACAGCTGTAGGTACAGGTTTAAACACCCCGGCTGGTTATGATGTTTTGGTTGCTAAAAAAATTGCTGAATTTACAGGTTTACCATTTGTAACTGCTGAAAATAAATTTGAAGCTTTAGCCGCTCATGATGCGTTTGTAGAAACACATGGTGCTCTAAAGCAAATTGCTGTTTCTTTAAACAAAATAGCTAATGATATTCGTTTAATGGCTTCTGGACCACGTTCTGGAATTGGAGAATTAATTATTCCTGCCAACGAGCCAGGTTCTTCTATTATGCCAGGAAAAGTAAACCCTACTCAATGTGAAGCTATTACTATGGTAGCTGCCCAAGTAATGGGGAACGATGTTGCCATTGGGGTGGGTGGATTACAAGGTCACTACGAATTAAACGTATTTAAACCTGTAATGGCTAAAAACCTAATTGAGTCTGCTCGTTTAATTGGAGATGCTTGTGTATCTTTTGATGAACACTGTGCTCAAGGTATTGAACCAAACTATCCTGTTATAGAAAAGTTATTAAACAACTCTTTAATGTTGGTAACTGCCTTAAATACTAAAATAGGATATTACAAAGCTGCTGAAATAGCAAACACAGCCCACGCAAACGGAACAACTTTAAAAGAAGAAGCGGTACGTTTAGGACATGTAACTCCAGAACAATATGACGAATGGGTAAAACCAGAAGACATGATTGGTTCTTTAAAATAAAAAGAAACTCCTTATATCTTAAACCGCTGCAATATTTTAGTAGCGGTTTTTTTTATATAATAAAACCTAAAATTAAATATTCATATATCTAAGACTATTTAATTATCTTGTTATGACTGAAAAAGAAATTTAAAACTGAACTAAAATGATTATAGACAAACTAGAAAACCACAAACTATACAAAAACCTTAGCGATAGAATTGCTATGGCCTTTGATTACATTATTCAAACAGATTTAATAAATACACCCATCGGTACTTATGAAATTGATGATGATAAAGTTTTTGCTATTGTAATGGAATACATAACAAAAGATACTGACGAAGCAAAACCAGAAGGTCATCACAAACACATAGATTTACAGTATATTATTTCTGGTACAGAACATGTTGGCGTTACAACTTTAACAAATCAACAGCCTATTAGCCAAGACAGTGAGAAAGATTTAGACTTTTACAATACTCCTTCTTCTTTAGTTAAGTTTGATACTGGTACTTTTATGATTTTTTATCCTGATGATTTACATATGCCAAGTGTACATATTGATACTCCTGAAAAAGTAAAAAAAGTAGTGGTAAAAATTAAAATCAATTAATTCCAACAACAAAATAATTACATTTTAATTTTTTATAATCGATTATAGCCCCTATTTTTAACGCTTGTCAATTAAAAAAAAGTTAAATGGAATACTTTGAAGAAGAGATTTTTGAACAAATAGATTACACAAGAACTTCTATAAAAACAGGAGAATACGAAGAATGCACTTTTATAAATTGTAACTTTTCTGACTGTGATTTGTCTGGAATTGAATTTACCAATTGTGAGTTTAAAGATTGTAATTTAAGTAATGTTAGATTAAATAAAACCGTACTACAAGAAGTGGTTTTTAAAGATTGTAAAATGATTGGAATTCTGTTTGAAGCTTGTAATCCTTTTGGTCTTTCTTTTCAATTTCACCATTGCTCCCTAAATCATAGCTCTTTCTATAAACAAAAATTAAAGAAAACCATTTTTAAAAATACGTTATTACAAAATGTAGATTTTACAGAATGTGACTTATCTTTTTCTTTATTTGATGATTGTGATTTTACAAAGGCTAAATTTGAACGTACCAATTTAGAAAAAGTAAATTTTAAAACTTCTAAAAATTACATCATCGATCCTGAAAACAACAATATTAAAAAAGCAGTATTCTCACTAGAAAACATTCAAGGCTTATTACACAAACACAATATTGTAATTGATTAATTGGTTAAAAAAAACTAAACGTCTTTTCTTTTTTTTAACCAATTATCAATGGATTGTATGCTAATATTCACAATTAAAACCAAAAGGGTACAAATCAACGTTTCTATATAAAAACCTGTAGCAGCAACACAACCAATGGCAGCACTACACCATATAGTCGCTGCAGAAGTTAATCCATGTACATTGGTACCTTCTCTAAAAATAACTCCAGCTCCTAAAAAACCAACACCTGTAACAACTTGAGCTACAATCCTAGTAACATCAACATCTTCGTTTAATTCAGAAAACTTAACTGATAATAAAACAAATATAGCTGAGCCTGCCGCCACCAACATATTAGTTTTTAACCCTGCTGATTTATGTCTCCATTGTCTTTCAAAACCTATGCAAAGTCCTGCTACAAGTGCAACAATCAACCTTATGATAAAATCTTTTAACTCCATATAACTAAAGATAAGAATTTTTAAATTTGATTAAATCAAAAAGGAATCTACTTTTAAAATTCCAGTTTCACCAATCTGAGATAGCTGCATCTTGCCTACTCTAACTCTAATCAATCTTAAAACAGGAAAACCAACGGCTGAACACATTTTTCTGACTTGCCTAAACTTTCCTTCTCTTAAGGTTATAGAAACCCAAGAAGTAGGCCCATGCCTATCATCTCTAATTTTTTTAGCTCTGTGTGGGAGTTTATTTGGAGTACTTATAGAGTTTACCTTAGCAGGTTTTGTTGTATAATCTTGTCCGTTTACACTTATAACAATACCATTTTTAAGTAGTTCTAAAGCATCCGAAGTAATAAGACCATCAACTTGTGCGTAATATTCTTTTTCTACCTTATTAGATCTAATTCTTTCGCTCTCGCTACCATCTGTAGTCAATAATAACAAACCCTCACTAGGCTCATCTAAACGACCTATAGCCATGGTTCCTTCTGGAACAGAATACAAATCGCCTAAGTACTTTTTTTTATGTGCTAACTTTTCGCCACTTGTAAATTGAGATAAGTAACCATATGGCTTATGAATGATAAAATGATGATGCACGTGTAAAGTATTAAATTATAAAACCTCTTCTATTTTTTCAGTAGGTCTAGCCACTACGGCTTTTCCTTTGTTAGAAACAATAGGACGTTCAATCAATTTTGGAAAATCTACCATTGCTTGAATAATTTCTTGATTAGATAATTCTTTTCCTTTAAAATCAGTTTTCCAAACAGCTTCATTTTTACGAACCAATGCTATTGGAGAAATTCCCAATTCAGCAATTACTTCACTTAGGGTTTCAAAAGTAAATGTTTCATCTAAGTACTTTATCACATCAAAATCTACTTTTTTTTCTTCTAAAAAAGCAACACCTTGTCTACTCTTAGTACATCTTGGGTTGTGGTATATTTTTATCATTTGATATTGTTTTATTAAGTTCTCAACTTCACTCGAACACCTATATATTATCTAAAATTACAATTCATCTTTTTGTTCGGGCTGTCCAGCCATCATTAAATATGATTTTAAGAAACCGTCTATATCACCATTCATTACTGCATCAACATTTCCTGTTTCGTGAGACGTTCTTACATCTTTTACCAATTTATATGGATGCATAACGTAGTTACGAATTTGAGAACCAAAATCAATTTTCATTTTATTGGCTTCAATTTCATTTCTAGCAGCCATTTTCTTTTGTAGCTCTAACTCATACAGTTGAGATTTTAACAACTGCATTGCCTTTGTCTTATTATCTAATTGAGAACGAGTTTCTGAGTTTTCAATAATAATTCCTGTAGGGTGATGACGTAAGCGAACAGCAGTTTCTACCTTGTTAACATTTTGTCCACCAGCTCCACTAGCTCTCATAGTTTCAAAACTATATTCAGAAGGATCAATTTTAATTTCTATAGAATCATCTACCAAAGGATATACATATACTGATGCAAAAGATGTATGGCGTTTGGCATTGCTATCAAAAGGGGAAATACGTACTAAGCGATGTACTCCGTTCTCTCCTTTTAGATATCCAAATGCAAATTCACCCTCAATTTCAATAGTAACTGTTTTTATTCCAGCAGTATCTCCATCTTGCAGGTTTAGTTCTTTTATTTTAAACCCTTGTTTATTAGACCACATGGAATACATACGTAACAACATTGCTGCCCAATCACAACTTTCGGTTCCTCCTGCTCCTGCTGTTATTTGTAACACAGCACTCATTTCATCTCCTTCTTCCGAAAGCATGTTTCTAAACTCGATGTCTTCTATTAAAGTAATTGTTTCTTTTTCTAAACTATTAACTTCGTCCTCTGTAGCTTCACCTTCTTTATAAAACTCAAGTGTTACCCCTAAATCTTCTACATTGGTGTTTGCTTTGTTATAATCATCAACCCATTTTTTTAAGCCTCTTAATACTTTCATGTGAGCTTCGGCTTGTTTAGGGTTGTTCCAAAAATCTGGTGCTAGAGATTTTTCTTCTTGATTGGCAATTTCAATCAATTTTTTATCTATCTCTAAATATTTTTTTAGCTTGGCAACTCTATCTGCCAGCTTTTGTAGTTGTTCTTGAGTAATCATAATTACAAAGGTAAGAAACGTTGATCTTGAGTACAAAAAAAGAGGCTTTAAAGCCTCTTTTTTATTTGTTTATAATCTTATGGATTAGTAACGTGAAGCTCTATAATCTTCTATAGTTGCATCTTCTTTTAATCCGTTGTATAATTGACTAGATACTGATGATTTTACAATGTTATTTACTGTTTTTGTACTTACTTTACTTGCATCAGCTTCAGGAATAGTTACAGATTTGTTTACCACTGCAAACACTCCTTTGTTACCTACAATGTTACTTACAAGAGTTCCTGTTTTACTAACAGCTGCTGCACTTACAATACCAGGCTCAATTCCAACTCCAGGAATGGTTGGAGCTCCTAAGGTTACATTGCTAAAATTTTCTACTTTAACATTGTTAGCTTTAGCAATAGCTTCTAAACTATCAGCATCCATTTTTTCTTCTAAAATTTCTGCTTTCTTTTGTTTAATTAAAATAGGTTCCACTTGACTAAAAGCATTTGTTGCAGACATCAATCCTTTTTCTTGCTTGTTTGTTAACATAACAACCGCATATCCTTTTTCATCTAAATCAAAACGATTGGTTGCTTTAATTTCTGTTTCTTCATCAAAAGCCCATTTTACAATTCTTCTGTTTTCTCCAACAGAACCAACATAAACATCTAAAGCTTTTAATCCGTTAACAGGACTTACTGCATATCCTTTCTCTTTGGCAATAGTTTCAAAATCTCCACCATTTCTTAAATCATTTGCAAAAGTTTCTGCTTGTTCAAAAACCTTATTTTCTGTTTTTTCTGAAGCTTGAATTTGTCTAGAAATAGTAGCTAATTTGTATGCTTTGCTAAAGTTTTTTTGATCTTCTACTTTAATGATATGGAAACCATATGCCGTTTTAACAATTCCTATAGAACCTTTTTTGCTTTCAAAACAATAGTCTCTAAACTCTGGTACCATAGCTCTGTAACCAAACCATCCTAATTCTCCTTGCTTTGCAGCTGATCCTGGATCTGAAGAATAATTTTCAGCAATAGTTCCGAATTTTTTAGACGATTTTGACACAACAGTCAATAAACTGTCTGCTAATTTTTGTGCATCTGCCAAAGTTCTTGTTACTGTTGGTTGTGCACCTTGAGCACCAATAAAATTAATTAAGATGTGACTTGCTTGAACTGAATCTGGAATTTGTTGAACATCTAAGACTTTAGAAATTTTATAGTAGGAAGAAAACTTATATGGTCCTACAACATCACCTACAGATGCGTTTTTAATATCTTCTTTAGCAACAGTTGGTAATTCATCCTCAAACTGAAATCTATCAACCAAAGGTAAATCTGAAGCACTTTCTTCAGCAAACAATTTTGCGTTTTCAGTATTTTTAAATCCTTTTACTAATTCTGTAGATTTAGAAATTTTATTAGACTCTTCTTTATCTTCAATTAATGTAGCCAAACTATGTTTAATTTCTTCTTCATCTTCTGGAGAAGCAGTAAAAGAAAATTTTACCAATTTTAAACCTCTTGTAGCTTCAGTTTGATATAAACTTGCATGTTCATTAATATAATCAGCAACATCATCTTTACTTACTTTTACATCAGTATTAGCTATTGATGAAAAAGGTAAATACACGTAATCTGCACTTACACTAGTATTATTTAAGACATAATCATTAACTGCTTCAGCTTCTGTAACCCCTACACCAACATTAACTAATGAGTTGTATGCCTGAGTTAATAAGTTTTGTTTGATGGCTTTTTCATAACTCAACCAACCTTGTAAATATTGTTTTCCTTGCTCTGAAGTATCAGCATCTAAACCTGCAATATATGCTTTTAACAAATCTTCGTTAAAATTTCCATCTTTATCTTTGAACTGTGGAGAGTTTACCACTTCGTTACTAGAAATAATAGCTTGCCATATTTCACCTTCACCAATTACAACTCCTGCTTGTGCTAATTTGGTTTCATATATTTTTTCTCTAACCATTTGATCCCAGACCATATTTTCTACAGTAAGGGCTCCGTATGCAGATGCATTTCTGTTTTGAGCTTTATAATTTTCAACTCTTGTTACAAACTCTCTGTTAGAAATATCCGTATCATTAACTTTTCCAATAACATCTGCGTTGTTGCTACTAAAAAAATCAATAATATTTTTAGGACTTACTACGAATGAAAACATCGCTAATCCAATAACGATGATTAAAAACCCTGAGCGATCTCTGATTTTTGATAATATTGCCATTTCTATATATGTAATTTTTTGATTGTCCGCTAAAATACAATTTCAATTGAAATCAGGAAATAAAAAGACTATTTTTAAAGAAAAAAACAATTACTCCTCGGAATAATTAGATTTTAAGTAAACTTCCTCTATTCTAGCGTTATTAACTTGTATTATTTTGATGAAAAATCCATCAATATTAAACTCTTCTCCCAATTGAGGAATATCTTCTATTTTTTCTATAATATACCCTCCTAAGGTTTCGTAAGATTCAGACTCTGGTATATTCAAACCATATGTTTCATTTAAATAATCTACCTCTAGCCTTCCTGAAAACTCAAATTCATTTTCGTCTAATCTTTTATCTATCAAAGCTATTTTATCGTGTTCATCTTCAATTTCACCAAACAACTCTTCAATAATATCTTCAACGGTAATAACTCCTGAAGTTCCTCCGTATTCATCTATCACCACCGCTATGCTTTTGCGTTTTTTCATCATAATGTTTAATACTTCATTAATCATCATAGATTCTGGAATATACTCTACGGGTAATAATATTGATTTGATGGTTTTAGGCATTTTAAACATTTCATATGCATGCACATAACCTACAATATCATCAAAAGATGTTTTATAGATTAATATTTTAGAAAAACCAGTATCTACAAAACGTTGCTTTAACTTACTTACTCTATCGTGAATTTCAATGGCTTCAATATCTGTTCTTGGCACCATTATTTCTCGTGCTTTTACAGAATTAAAACTCAACGCATTTTGAAAAATCTGAATTTCAGAATCAATTTCATCATCGTCTTTTTTACCTGTTTCTAATTGTTTATCTATATAATGTCCTAATTCCTCTTTACTAAACTCTGTATCTTGCTCATCTTGATCAGTTCCAAAAAACAATTTTAACAAACCATTAGATATTTGCTCTATAAACCCTGAAATAAGATGAAACAACAAATAAAAAAAATATGCCGGTAAAGCAAACACAATTAATGTTTCATTGGCATAAACTCTAAATATTGCTTTGGGTAAAAATTCTGCTGTAATTAAAATTACCAAAGTAGAAATAATAGTTTGTAGTAACAGCAATGTAAAATCGTTCATGTCTTGTGGAAATAAAGACACTAGTTTTTTACCCATATAAAAACTGTAAACAACCAATGCAATATTATTCCCCACCAACATGGTAGTAATAAACTTTGATGATTTTTCTGTTAATTTTGTTAACAGTCTAGAGGTTAATCCTTCTTTTTTCTTTTCTAAAGCAACTTGTAGTTTGTTTGATGAAACAAAAGCTATTTCTAAACCTGAAAAAAAGGCAGATAAAAGAATTGAGATAATAATAATGAGGACTTCTAAATCCATATATTTTTATTTTTCTGTACGTTTTTGTCTAAATCTACGCTTAAAAATAAACATAAAAAAAGCAAGAGCAGACATTAAAATAGAAACAATTGCTTTTTGTCTATCTGTATTCCAATTGGCAAATACTTCTACTAAAAAGACAATTCCCACCAATAAATATCCCCATTCAATAATTTTTGTAAACTTGTGCATTTTATTCTTCTTTTTGATCTACGATAAAATCGCCTTTTGTATTATTTAATATCCAATTACTTAAATCACTTTTAGACTCAAAACCAACACCAGTTAAAGTGTCTTTTTCTGTATAGATTGTAAACGGGCTTTTTGAAAAATAGTATCCTTCTTTTTGATCCCAATACATTTGATCTGTATTTAAAGTCACACTATCGTGATGATTAATTACAATAACGTTTCCTATAATTTCAGAAATTCTGGTTTTATCATAACTAATTGCATAATCTCCAATAGTGGTTACAGAATCTCTTGTTATTCTATCTATCTTAACAATTTTAACTCCTTTTGGAAACTCATAATAAGGGTTTAACTTTCTGTTGGTAAAATCCCAGTATAGAGGTGCTTTCATTCTAGTAGTAATGATTCCAGAATCTTTGTATACATAATTCACATTTTCTGTAACACCAATAGGCAAATTTTTATCTGCTAAAAAATCGTTAATTTCTTTTGATGAGTTTTTACAACTTGCTAAAATCAATAAAACAACAATTATTTTACTGAGGGATTTAATAATAAAAACAAAATTAATTTTCTTACTCATGTCTTTTATTAACTATTACAAATATAGGATTATAAATTCTAATGTAAACCATTACAAACAATCCTTTACCGTATAAAAAAAGCCAAAGATTAAATCTTTGGCTTTTTATTTTTTCCTACTATAACATTAATTATGGAACTCTTACAGTTTCACCAATCCAACATTTAATAGTATATGAATCTCCAGATTTTAATCCCAATTCATTGTTAAACACTAATTTTTTACTTGGTTCATTCGCTGCATAAGCTTGTGCTAATTTTGATGCATAAACTCCTATACTAGGATCTGCTTTACTAGCTTTTAATGCATAGGTTTTTGCCGCTACATATACCATACGCTTTTCAAATTCATCACTACCACAGTTGTTTACTGCATCGGCATATAAAGTTGCAATCATTGTATAAGCTCTACCATAGTTTGGTTTTGCTGCAATGGCTTTTTTAGCATAAGAAACTGCTTTTGATAACTGACCTCTTTTTCTAAAAATATCAGCTACTTTATATAAGTTTTTAGCTTTTTTTGATGGATCATTTTCCTGAGAAATGGCTTTATCAAAGAAAGAAATTGCTTTTTCTGTTTCTCCTTTATCCATTAACAATCCTGCATATAATACTGATGCTTCTGGAGATGGATCTATTTCTTGATATTGTTCTACCAAACTAGCGTATAAAGGATCTTCTGTACAATCCTTTTTAAACATACGGTTGATAGCTCTTGTTACCCAAACTTTATCTGTTTTGTTTGTTTTAAACTCTTCGGTATACAATGGAATTAAATATTCACAAGTAGAAATTTCTTCCATTTTTTGATCTAAAATAGCTTCCACTTGACCTAAAGCTTTAGAGTTTACAGTATAAGCATGTAATTTTCTCTTTTCCGAAGAAATTAAAGTTTGTCCTTCTTCTTCCTTAGCTTTTAATTTTTGAATATTATCTAAATACCCTTCTACTTTAGCATTAATAGCTTCCACAGTAACATCATAAGTTGTAAATACATACTGTAAGTTTGTATCTTTATTTTTTTCCATTACCGTAGTAAAATAACTAATAATTGAACCCACTCCTAACTTAGTAGGGTCTATTTTAAAGGCTATTTCATAGTGTTTAAAAATTTCTTCTTTATCAGCACCTGTTTCTTCTAAAAAATCTGCATAATCACTATGTGCTTTTGCTGGATCTTCATCAGGATAATTTTCAAATCTCTTTTCGTACATCTTTTTACCCAAAGTAGCAACCTCTGCTTTTTTCTCTGGAGCCTCTTTTAATACAGCATCTAATAAATTCCCTCCATATTTATATATGTTTGCTGTAAGTTTAGGACTATTTTCTAAACACCAGTTTAGATTTTTAAGTGCCGATTCGTAATTTTTTGTTTTAAAGTCTGTTTTTAACATGTTATAACGTAAAGCAGGATCATCCTGAGCATGAGCCGTAAACATGGTAACAGTTAATAAAATTGTAAAAAAGGTTAGTAGTCTTGTTTTCATTTTTTTAATTATTGATTATTTATCGTATTAATCTTTTTTCAAACCATTTGTCTGAAAGTGAAAAATTCACTCCAAAATTAATGTATTCTTCTTGATAATTATTTTTAGAGAAATCTCCTAATTTTCCAACTTCTAGAGTAAAGTTTGCATAAGAAATTCTCTTTCCTATTGGTAAACCTAGTCCAAAAGACATGCCAATATTTTTTAAACTTTCATTATTTAGTACTATTCCTGTGCTTTCATATTTAAATCCTGCTCTATAAACCACTCTATTAAAATAGTTTTTTAAAGCGTATTTTTTTGGAATTATGTACCCTCCTAAGCTTATTTTAGAACGAGATTCAAAACTAACAGGAATATCTGTATTATTTGTTTGATTGAATACATTTCCTGAATATTCTGTTGCTGCTTGATTTTCATATGAAACTCCAGCAAACCAATTATTAACAGTTCCTAAACCAACTCCTATAACGGACTTAAATTGATTTTCTTGTGTACCTGACAAACCAGAACTTACAGGAAGTGCAATCATACTAAAGGTATTTACATCTGATTGAATAGCTTCATAAAACCTAGCATTACCTGTAGCGGTAAGCTCATGTCCTAAAACTCCATAAGCACCTATTTGTCCTCTAACTTTTTCTGTTATACTTATTCTATATTGAGCTCCAATTTTAGTAGCCAAACCTTTAACATTATAAGTTTCATCATATACTGTAGATTTTTGTACATTTTTAAAAGCTTGTGTTTTTGTAATCTCACCAAAATACACGTTGGCTTGAGCCCCTAAAGAAAAATTCTTAAAAATCTCATATCCAATACCAGCATACACCTGATTTACTCCTCCACTTCCATGATTATAAAAATTATCAGTATCTACCTCAAACCCAACTGCAGAATGTATTCTTAATCCTAAACCAAAACCTCCTTTTACTCCTAAAGGAATACCAAATGATAAATTAGATAATGTAGTTTTAGAATTTTTAAAATTTGCATCTTGAGAGGTTACATTCGTGCTTTGAACTAAAAAAGCTCCACTAAATGATGTAAATTGTAAGTCCGACAACAATGCTGGATTGGCAAAAGTAGCCGCCTCATAATTATTATTACCTACTACTGATAGATCTCCTTGTGCTTTTTCTGCTATAGTTGCCTCTGAAAAAGTAGTTCCTAGTCCTATATTAGATAATAGGGATGAAACTTGTTGTTCTTGTGCTTTTGCCGACACAAAAAACAACGTGACTAATCCAACAACGATATTACTTAAGTTTTGCTTCATTTTTATTTTGATACGTTAGAACCGCATTTAATCCTTCTAACAAAAAATTAGGGTTGACAAATATGCTATTTTTTAATTGTTTACACAAGGAATTAGCATCTCCTCCCGTTAATATTATATTAACATCTTTAAATTTTTGTTGATAATGCGCAATAGCTCCATCAATCTCAAACACCATACCATTTAAAACGCCACTTTCCATAGATTGTTTTGTGGTTTTTCCAATAATTTCTACTGGACTTAACGGAATGTCTAAATCAGGAAGCTTTTTAGTGAAGGAATGCATACTCTTAAAACGCATTTTTAATCCTGGAGAAATAGCTCCACCTAAATACTCTCCTTGTTTATTAATAAAATCATAAGTAACACAAGTCCCTGCATCTATTACCAAAGAATTTTGATATGGAAATTTAGACCAAGCTCCTGTTACCAAAGCCATTCTATCTACCCCTAAAGTTTTTGGGGTTTCGTATAAATTTGTAAAAGGCAAAGAGGTTTCATGTGATAAAAACAACTTATTGGAAATAGACACCTCATCAATCACATCATTTACTTCATCTGTGACCGAAGATACTACCAAAGATTTAACACCATGTTTTCTTAACAAAACATCAATCACTTCTTTACAATCCTTGACATTAGTAATCACCAAATCAACCAACTGAACGTTTTTAAACACTGCTAGTTTTATTCTTGTATTTCCTTCATCAATAATTAAATTCATCACACCTATATTATAGACATCAAATATAGCAACATTTTTTTGTCAAAAAATTTGTAGAACTTTAAAAAGATTATATATTTGCAACCGCTAAGTTAAGCATGGTGCCTTAGCTCAGTTGGTAGAGCAAAGGACTGAAAATCCTTGTGTCCCTGGTTCGATTCCTGGAGGCACCACATTTAAAACCACAACTTAATTGTTGTGGTTTTTTGTTTTTATATACTTCTTTCTGTTTCAATCACATAAAATTAACATTAAAACATTCTACTAACATTTACTTAGTAACATAGTAACAATTCCTTTGTTATCTATTAACCTTTACTTGATCTTTAAACTGTTGTTTTGTTAACAATTTTAAACAAACAACTTTTAAAAATGAAAAAATTATTTAAACTATTATTTATCGGAATCCTTGGTACCTCAAGCATACTAACATCTTGTTCTGAAGATGGCCTTAATGGTATTGATGGTAAAGACGGAGTTGATGGTGTTAACGGTCAGGACGGTGAAAACGGACAAGACGGTCAGAATCCTATCAATATAAACCAACTAAGTTTTACTAAAATTGGAACTTTTACCAATGGTAATGATGAGGCATACTCAGAAATTTCGGCTTTTGACCCAACAACCAATAAATTATTTATTGTAAACCCAGAAGAAAACGAAATCTCTGTATTAGACTTAACCGATGCTACCGCTCCTAATAAACTAACTTCTATTTCTTTAACAGGAAGTCCTAACTCTGTTGCCGTTCATAATGGTATTTTAGCTGTTGCGGTTGAAAACAACAACAAACAAGCTAACGGTACTATTGAAACCTATAACACCGATACACAAGTATTAATAAAATCATATACGGCTGGAGCTTTACCCGATATGGTTACTTTTTCTCCTGATGGAAAATATATTTTATCAGCAAACGAAGGAGAACCTAACGATGACTACACTATAGACCCTGAAGGATCTATTACTGTTATTGAAATTGCTTCAGAAACTGTTACTCAAATAGATTTTACCTCACAATCAAATCCTGGTAATGGATTCAGAGTTTTTGGAAATAATGGAACAGCAACTCTACAAGAAGATATTGAACCAGAATACATAACTATTTCAAATGACTCTAAAACAGCCTACGTTGTATTACAAGAAAATAACGGAATGGCTGTTGTTGATTTAGAAACAAAAACAATTACAAATTTAGTAGGATTAGGTACTAAAAACTATAATATTTCTGGTAACGAAATAGATGCTTCTGATAGAGATGGAATTGCAGGAAATTTAAAAAGCTGGAATGTCTTAAGCTTTTATATGCCTGATGCTATTGACTATTTTACCACTAACGGAAACGGATATATTGTATCTGCTAACGAAGGTGATGCAAGAGACTACGATGGTTATTCTGAAGAAGAAAGAGTAAAAGATTTAGATTTAGATCCTGCTACATACCCTAATGCAGATTGGTTACAAGAAGACGAAAACTTAGGTCGCTTAAAAATCACAACAGCTAATGGTGATGAAAACAACGATGGTTTGTATGAACAAATCTACGGATATGGTGGTCGTTCTTTTTCTATATGGAATACTAGCGGACAATTGGTTTACGATTCAGGTTCTGAAATCTCTAGAAGAACACTAGCCCTTGCTCCATCAATTTTCAATCAAGATGAAGGAGATGCTGATGGAAGATCTGATGATAAAGGTGCAGAACCAGAAGCTGTAAAAACTTTAAATGTAGGAGATGAAATCATGTTATTTGTTGGTTTAGAAAGAACGAGTGGTATTCTTGTTTACAACATAACCAATCCTTTAAACCCAGAATTCATCACTTGGCTATATGATGCTAACGACATTGCTCCAGAAGGCTTAATTGTTGTTGATAAAGCAGATAGCCCTACAGGAAACTATTTAATGATTGCTACTCATGAAGTATCTAGCACCATTGCTATTTACGAAATAAAATAATCATCTTTAAAATAAGTAAAGACTTATCCTTATCGTGATTGGTCTTTACTTAATAACAATCAATAAAAAAGCTCTGTATTTCTACAGAGCTTTTTTAACTAATACTTTATATCTAAGAATTTCTTAATAATCTCCTAAAGTTGCAGGATTTTGAGACAATGCGTTTTCTAATTGCTCATCATTTGGTGCTTTACCATGCCATGCATGTGTATGCATCATAAAGTCCACTCCGTTACCCATTTCTGTATACAATAAAATACAAACTGGCTTTCCTTTTCCTGTTAAAGCTTGTGCTTCTTTTATTCCAGCAATAATTGCCTCAATATCATTTCCTTCTTTAACTTCTAAAACATCCCATCCAAAAGCTTCAAATTTAGCCTTAATAGATCCCATTGGTAACACCTCATCAGTGGTACCATCAATTTGCTTTAAGTTAACATCAACTGCTGCAATGTAATTATCTACTTTTTTAGCAGCAGCATACATAATGGCTTCCCAGTTTTGACCTTCTTGTAATTCACCATCACCATGCAAACTATAAACCAAACGAGAATCTCCATTTAACTTTTTAGCCTGAGCTGCTCCTAATGCAACACTCATTCCTTGTCCTAAAGAACCAGATGCTACACGAACACCTTGTAATCCTTCATGAGTTGTTGGGTGACCTTGTAACCTAGAATCTAACAAACGGAAAGTCGCTAATTCTGATACTGGAAAATATCCGCTACGAGACAATACACTGTAAAAAACTGGAGAAATATGTCCGTTAGATAAAAAGAATAAATCTTGATCTTTTCCATCCATATCAAACTCTTCAGCATTGTGCTTCATAATTTCTTGATACAATACTGTAATGTATTCTGCACACCCTAACGATCCTCCTGGATGTCCTGAATTTACAGCATGAACCATACGTAAAATATCTCTTCTTACTTGTTGTGTAAAATCTTTTAGCTCTTGAATAGTTGCCATTATATTTAATTTAGTGCGGCAAAAATACAGTTTTATTTATGTAGGACAAATTATTTTGAATTGTAAATCAGTGATTTTTCATCAAAAAAGAAATTTAAAAGCAAAAGAATTGTCATACAAATAGATTCTTCCTATACAATCCTTAGTTAAAAACAGATTTTACTTATATTTACTAACATACCTCTTTTACTTAATCAATAAATAGAAAATGAAATGGAAGAATATATAGGAATTGATGTTGGCGGAACCAATATTAAAGTTGGAATTGTAAACAAGAATGGAACTTTACTAAATAAACATAAATATCCAACAGCTACACTACAAAGTAATGGAGACTTTATTAACGAATTTATAGCAGTTATTAGTAAAACACTAGAAAACAATCCTCATATAAAAAGAGTTGGTATTGCCGTTCCTGGAATGATTTCAAAAGATAGATTATCTACTGTATTTATGATTAATATTCCTGAATTTAACAACGTTCCTTTAATTTCAATATTAAATAAAAAACATCCTAAGATTTCTTTTTTTCTTGAAAATGATGCCAATGCTGCTGCCATAGGAGAACTTAATTTTGCTAAAAATAAAGTACCTAAAAACTTTATTTTTATGACCTTAGGTACAGGTCTTGGAGGTGCTGCAATTTTAAATGGTAAAATTTTTAAAGGAGGAAACGGGAATGCCATGGAAGTTGGTCACGTTATATCTTCTAACGGAAAAACGGCTGAAGAAAACATAGGTAAAAAAGCATTAATCCATATGGCTTTAAAGCAAATTAAAAAAGGTAATAAAACTTGTTTAACCACTAAAGACCTAACTGCCAAAGACATTGTAATTGCTGCTACAAATGACGACCCTGTTGCTGTTGATGTTTTTAAAAAAGTAGGAATCATTTTTGGAGAAACCCTAGTTACTACAATTAGACTACTAGATGTTAAAACTATTTTTATTGGTGGAGGGGTTAGTAAAACCTTTAAAATTGTAAAAAAGAACATGAACAAAGTCATTAAAGAAAGACTGCCTAGTTATTATCTTGAAAACTTAGATATTAGACTTGCAACACTAGGAAATGATGCTGGTATTATTGGAGCAGCGGCACTTTGTTTTAAAGAAAAGGAAAACAAAAAAAGAGGATGAAACACTCATCCTCTTTTTTTATCTCTTAATTTACTATTATTTAATCTTCGTTTGAAGGCTTACCAATAGTTGCTAAAATTCCACCATCAACATATAGAACTTGACCATTAACAAAGTTACTAGCATTAGAACTTAAGAAAATAGCTGCTCCTTGTAAATCATCTGGGTCTCCCCATTTACCAGCAGGTGTTCTACTTACAATAAAATCATTAAAAGGATTTCCATCTACTCTAATAGGTGCAGTTTGACTAGTTGCAAAATAACCTGGTCCAATTCCATTGGTTTGAATATTAAATCTAGCCCATTCTGTAGCCATATTTTGAGTCAGCATTTTTAAACCACCTTTTGCTGCTGCATAAGCTCCTACAGAATTTCTTCCTAATTCACTCATCATAGAACAAATATTAATGATTTTTCCACCTTTTCTTTTAATCATTCCTTTTACCACAGCTTTAGAAACAATAAAAGGAGAAACCAAATCTACATCAATTACTTGTTTAAAGTCTGCTACTTCCATCTCTACCAATGGAGTTCTTTTAATAATACCAGCGTTATTGATTAATATATCAATATCACCTACTTCAGACTCTATTTTACTAATGCTATCAACAACTTGTGTTTCATTAGTAACATCGAACAAATAACCAAAAGCATTTATTCCTGCTGCTTTATATTCTGTTACTGCTTTGTCTAATTTCTCTTGAGATGAATTTCCATTCACAACAATGGTAGCTCCTGCCAAACCTAAACCTTTAGCCATTGCCATTCCTAAACCGTGAGTTGCTCCAGTAATAAGAGCTACTTTTCCTGTTAAATCAAATAATTGTGTTGACATATATACTTAATATTTGGTTTATCTTAATTCGTTTATAGCGCACATATCCATGTCTCCGTAATCTAAGTTTTCACCCGCCATACCCCATATAAAAGTATATGATGAAGTTCCAGCTCCTGAATGGATAGACCATGGTGGTGAAATAATAGCTTGGTGATTAGCCATCCATACATGTCTTGTTTCAGTAGGTTGTCCCATAAAATGAGATACTGCCTGATCTTGTGGTACATCTAAATAAAAATACACTTCCATTCTTCTATCGTGCACGTGAGCTGGCATGGTATTCCAAACACTTCCCGATTTTAAAGTAGTCATACCCATTTGTAACTGACAAACATCAACAACACTATTTACAATGTACTTACGAATGGTTCTTGCATTACAAGTTTCTGCTGTACCTAACTCTACTACTTCAACATCATCTAAACCAATCTTTTTTGTAGGATAAGCTTTATGAGCTGGTGTTGAGTTGATATAAAATATAGCTGGGTTAGAAGAAGAGTTACTAGAAAAAACAACTTCTTTATTCCCTTGTCCAACATATAATGCTTCTTTATGTCCTATTTCATACACCTTACCATCCACACTAACAGTTCCTGCCTGACCAACATTAATAATCCCTAACTCTCTTCTTTCTAAGAAGTAAGAAGACTTTAATTGATCTATAGTTTCTAAAGTAATTGCCGAATTTACTGGTAACACTCCTCCAGTAATATATCTATCATAATGAGAATAAACCAATTTTACCTGATCCTCAGTAAACAAATCTTCAATTAAAAATTCATCTCTCAATTCTTGAGTATCCATTTGTTTTACTTCTCTTGGAGAAGCTGCATATCTAGTCTCTACATTCTGTTTCATACTATATTGTAATTAGTTTTAAATTCTAGGTAAATGTAGTAAAAAAAAAATACAATACAATCGATTGTATTGTAAACATAAAATTATACATTTGCTAAAACTGTAATGATTCATCAAACATTGATTACTAATTTTAAGTATATATCATTAAAAAACATAAGATACTTACAAATTTACAATGTAATCGATTTCATAAATGATTGAATTACTGTAAACTTGTACTATTAAAAAAAACCTAATTTAAAACTCCAAACAAACAAGCTCATGCGATTTAAAACAATCCTATATTGTTTATGCTTTATTCCTCTTTTATATGGATGTAGCGATTTAACAAAAAAAACAAAAACCATTAAGTTAGCTCATGGTTTAGATACTAAGCATTCTGTGCATATTGCCATGTTAAAAATGAGTGATGATTTATATAAATTATCAAATGGTAAGTTAAAAATTAACATATATCCTAGTCAACAATTAGGTTCTGAAAGAGAATGTCTAGAGTTACTACAAATTGGTAGTTTAGAAATGACTAAGGTATCTGTAGGAGTTTTAGAAAACTTTGCACCTAAAATGAAAGTGTTAGGAATGCCATACTTGTTTAGAGACAAACAGCATTCTTTTAGTGTACTTGATGGACCTATTGGACAAGAGTTACTTAATAACGGTGAAAAATTCTGGTTAAAAGGTTTGGCTTATTATGATGCTGGAAGTAGAAGTTTCTACACAAAAAAACCAATTCACACACCTTCTGATTTAAAAGGACTTAAAGTGAGAGTTATGGAAAGTATTAGTGCTATGAATATGGTGCGTAGTTTTGGAGGATCACCAACACCTATTTCATGGGGAGAACTTTATACCTCTCTTCAGCAAGGAGTTGTAGATGGAGCAGAAAACAACCCTCCTTCTTTTTACTTATCTAGACATTATGAAGTATGTAAATATTATACTTTAGACGAACACTCCGTAGTTCCTGATATTTTGGTAGGAAGTACACATTTTTGGAATTCCCTTACAGAAGAAGAAAAGGGATGGGTAAAGCAAGCAGTACAAAACTCTGTGGTATATCAACGTGAATTGTGGAGTGAAGCAGAAAAAGAAGCTCTTGAAGAAGTTGAAAAGGCTGGAGTAGAAATTATTACACCTGATAAAACTTTATTTTCTGAAATGGTTCAACCTATGTATGAAGAACTTAAAAAAGATCCTGAGGTTTATAAATTGATTCAACAAATTAGAAATACTAAGTAAAAATGGAATTTAGAAAAAAAGTAGATAAAATACTAGGATCTGCCTTGATCATCATTATGGGATTAATGGTTATTAATGTATTATGGCAAGTATTTTCAAGGTTTGTTATTGGATCTCCTAGTTCTTTTACAGATGAATTGTCTAGATATTTAATGATATGGGTAGGTATTTTAGGAGCAGCCTACGTATCAGGTAGAAACATGCATGTTGCTATTGATGTTGTTCCTCTAAAAACAGGACCTGCTACTCAAAAAAAATTAAGAATATTGGTTTTTGCTTTGGTTATACTTTTTGCTTTTGCCGCAATGGTTATTGGGGGATTAAGATTGGTATATATTAGTTTTTTACTAGGGCAAACCTCTCCTGCATTACAAATTCCATTGGCTTTTGTTTACGCAGTAATTCCTTTAAGCGGAATCTTAATTATTTATTATAAAATTACAGACCTTTTAAGCGCATAAATATTATGGAATTTTTACCAGAATTAGTATTAGTAGTAAGTTTTTTAATCTTACTAACCATTGGAACACCAGTAGCTTGGAGTATTGCCATTTCTTCAGTACTTACTATGCTTGTAAGCATACCTACAATACCTGCATTGACTACTGTTTCTCAGAGAATGGGAACAGGATTAGATAGTTTTTCTTTATTAGCCATTCCTTTCTTTGTCTTATCGGGACAATTAATGAATAAAGGAGGAATTGCCCATCGATTAATTGCTTTTGCCAAAACCTTGGTAGGTTCATTACCAGGAGGTCTAGCTCTTATTAATGTAATTGGAGCTATGCTAATGGGAGCTATTGCAGGATCTGCAATGGCATCTGCATCGGCTATGGGAAGTATTTTAGGACCTGAAATGGAAAAAGAAGGATACTCTAAAGAATTTGGTGCTGCTGTAAACATTACCTCGTCAACAACAGGATTAATTATTCCTCCAAGTAATGTATTAATTGTATATTCTTTAGCTAGTGGTGGGGTTTCTATTGCTGCTTTATTCTTAGCAGGATACATACCAGGAATTTTAACTGGTTTACTTTTAATGACTGTAGCTTCTTTTTGGGCTAAGAAAAAGGGATATAAATTAGGAAAACGTAGTACTTTAAAACAAGTTGCTAAAACTTTTATTGATGCTGTTCCTAGTTTATTACTATTGGTTATTGTTATTGGAGGTATTGTAGTAGGTATTTTTACGGCTACAGAAGCATCTGCTATTGCAGTATTATACACTTTCCTTTTAGGAATTGTTTACAAAGAAATTAACTTTAAAAACTTGCCAGAAATATTATTAGACTCTTCTTGTACAACAGCTATTGTTATGTTGTTAATTGGAGCTTCTATGAGTATGTCATGGGTAATGTCTTTCGAAAATATTCCTCAAGATATTAGTAATGTGTTATTGAGTATTAGTGATAATAAAATCGTAATTCTTATTATTATCAACTTACTATTATTATTTGTTGGTGTATTTATGGATATGACTCCAGCAGTATTAATTTTCACTCCAATTTTCTTACCTGTAGTTACTGCATTAGGAATGGATCCAATACATTTTGGAATGATCATGGTACTAAACCTTAGTATTGGTTTATGTACACCACCTGTTGGATCTGTATTATTTGTGGGTATTGGGGTAGCAAACACTACTATTGATAAAGTTATTAAACCTTTATTACCACTATTTTTAGCAATGATTGTTTCATTATTCCTTGTAACTTATTTCCCTAGCTTAAGTCTATGGTTACCTGGTGTATTTGGATTATTAAACTAATCATACATTTTCTCTTAATAAAACAAATAAAAACTGAAGATTATAGAATTTAACATAATCTTCAGTTTTTATTACTTTTTAAGAAACCTCCTTTTATAAAATGAAAAAAAAGACGACTATTCATGATATTTCTAAAGCTCTGAAAATAAACAGTTCTACTGTATCAAGAGCTTTAAACAATAGTCCTCGAGTTTCTCAAAAAACCAAAGACTTAATTCAAAAAAAAGCAATTGAATTAGGTTACCAAAAAAATATTTTAGCTTCTAACCTAAGAACAAACAAAACCAATACTATTGGAATTATTGTTCCTAGAATTTCTAGAAACTTCTTTTCTTCTGTTATTTCTGGAATAGAAGAAACAGCATATAAATCTGGTTACAACGTTGTCATTGGTCAATCTTTAGAAAGTCTTGAAAGAGAGAAAGAACTGGTTTCTACCTTTCTTTCTAACCGAGTAGACGGACTCTTAATTTCAGTCTCCATGGATACTACTGATTATGAACATCTTAAAAACTTTCAAAACAATGGAGGGCCTATAGTGTTTTTTGACAGACCAGTTACCATGCCAAACACTCCTAGTATTAGTATTGATGACTTTAATGCTAGTTATAATGCTACAGAACATCTTATAAAAAACGGATGTAAAAACATTGTTCACTTTTCAGGATTCCAAAAAATAGAACTCTATAAAAGGCGAATGGAAGGTTATATTGCTGCTTTACAAGACAACAATATTTCTATAAAAAAAGAATACATTATAGAATCTCAACTATCTGAAAAAGATGGTATAGAGTTGGCTAAAAAAGTATTAAAACTACCTAAAGTAGATGGAATCTATTCATCTAATGATACTGCCGCAATTAGTGCCATTCAACATTTTAAAAAAAACGGATTAAAAATACCTGAAGATATTGCTATAGTAGGTTTTAACAACGATTCCATTTCTGCGGTGATAGAACCTAGTTTAACAACAGTAAATCAACCAGATGTTGAAATGGGAATTATAGCATCTTCTCTATTAATAGAACTTATTAAAAAAACAATTAACGCTCCATCTGAACATTCAAAAACACTTGGAACTGAATTAATTGTTAGAGATTCCTCTTATAAAAAGATTTAAAAGTTTTTTTATTACAAAGACAAGACTGTCTTAACACCATATATTCTTATATTTATTATTGTAATTTAGAATTTTCTTAAATTACACTTATCATTCCCCTTAAAAAAGAATATATAAACTAATACCCCACTAACTAAAATATATGTTTACCCGTTTATTTTACAGCATTTTTTTACTTCTATTCTGTCTTATTAATAGTTATGGTCAAGAAAGTTTTAATGATTTAAAAAATTTAAAATTTAAGCATATCTCTACCAAAGACGGTCTTTCTCAAAGTACCGTTAGTTCTATATTACAAGATAGTAAGGGATATTTATGGTTTGGAACTAGGGATGGATTAAATAAATACAATGGAACTGAATTCACAAACTTTAAACACAATTCTGAGGACAATACCAGTTTAACTCACAGCTGGGTAACTTGTATTTTTGAAGATTCTTACCATCATTTATGGATAGGTACAAAAGATGGATTGAACAAGTACAACCCAAACAAAAAAAACTTTACTCAGTATAAAAAAGAAATTACAAGTATTAATATTTCTGACAATGAAATATGGAGTATTACTCAAACAGACAATATACTTTGGGTAGCTACCAATAACGGAATTACCAAAATAAATTTGTTAAACGAAAAGATTTCAGAAATTAAAGCCAGTAAAAATGGACTTAGTGACAATAGAACTCGAAAAATACTAAACACAAACAATGGTTATTTATGGATTGCCTCTGTTTCTAAAATAGACCAATACAATATTAAAGAAAACAAATGGAGTCATTATAGCTACCCTGAAAGCACTGCCATAGATCTTAATATTAAAAACCCTGTAGACTTGTATCAAGATCATGAAAATCAAATGTGGTTAGGCCATGAAAAAGGATTGGCTCTTTTAAATAAAAACTCCAAAAATTTTGAGTACTACAACTCAAAAAACACAGAAACTATTAATAGTGGTGTAAGATCTATCTGTGAAGATAACAATCGTAATTTATGGGTAGGTACATACAACGGTTTGTATATTTTCAATCCTAAAAGAACTCTTTTTCGCAATTTTGTACATGATGAGTATGTATATAAGAGCTTAAGTCAAAATTCAATTCATCAAATTATTAAAGACAGTAAGGGAGATATGTGGATTGGAACTTGGTCTGGAGGTGTTAATTATTTTGATCATAGTTCTCATATTTTTAAACAAATATCTCCAGGAGCTAGCAATACAATGCTTAACTACAAAGTTGTTAGTGCTATTATAGAAGAGCCCAATGGAGACTACTGGATAGGAACAGAAGGTGGAGGAATTAATTATTATCACAACAAAACAGGAACTTTTACTTATTACACTCACAATCCTAAAAACCCAAATACCGTTAGTTCCAACAATATAAAATCTATGATTAAAGATCATGAAGGAAACTTATGGATTGGTACCCACAACGGAGGATTAAATTATTTAAATGTTTCTAAAAAACCCTACAAGTTTAAACACTTTGATAATATGATTACTCGCTCTAATCAAACAAATTATTACAGAGTACTTTGTTTGTTAGAAGATAAAGATCACAATATTTGGATTGGGACTACCTCGGTAGGAATTATAGTTTACAACAGAAAAAAAGATAAATTTATTGAGTTAGACACCAAAACAAAATCTGTACAAAGTATTATTCAATCAAAAAATCCTGATATTATTTATACTGGAGGATCTAATGGTCTGGAAAAAATAAACATTAAAACAAAAAAAATATCTAAAATATATTATTCAAATCAACTAATCACCACCAAATCTCACGAAGTAAACTGTTTATACGAAAACGGAAATACCATTTGGATAGGAACCGAAGGTAAGGGTTTATACGAGTTTAATACAGAAACAAAATCGACCACTAAATATGGAATTTCTCAAGGTTTTTTAAACGAAGTGATTTATGGAATTTTACCTGATAACAAAAACAACCTTTGGATTAGCAGTAATAGCGGTATTAGTTCTTTAAACTTAAAAACCAAAAAGATTGAAAACTTTGATGAGTTTGATGGCTTACAAGGAAATGAATTTAACTACGGTGCATCACTTAAAAAGAAAAATGGTGAATTAATGTTTGGTGGTATTAATGGACTAAATTACTTTAATCCTAATGACATTGTTAAAAACAACTTTGTACCTCCTGTAGATATTTACGGAATTAAAATTAACAATACCCAATATATAAACATTACAGATTCTATTTCTAAAATTAATTTAGATTATAATCAAAATGACTTTACTATAGATTTTACTGCACTAAGTTACTCCCAAGCCAACAAAAACAAATATGCTTATAAATTAGAAGGTTTTGATTTGGACTGGAATAATATTGGCAACAAAAAAACTGCTACCTACACAAACCTTGACCAAGGAAACTATGTTTTTAAAGTAAAGGCTGCTAACAACAATGGGGTTTGGAACAATATAGGAGAAAGTATTAACTTAAAAATATATCCTGCTCCGTGGAAAACATGGTGGGCATATACCATTTATTTTATCCTTATAGTGGCACTTATCTATTTTATCTACAGAATTGTTAGCATTAGAATAAAAGAAAAAAACGAGTTAAAACAAGAAAAATTAGACAAAGAAAAGTTAGAAGAAATAAATCAATTAAAACTAACATTATTCACCAATATTTCTCATGATTTTAGAACTCCTTTAACACTAATTACAGGTCCGTTACAACGAATGATTCAAAACAAAAACGGAGATGATTTTGTACAAAAACAACATAAAATAATGCATAGAAATGCAAATATGCTGTTAGAACTCATTAACCAGTTATTAGACTTTAGAAAAAGTGAATCGGGTAAACAAGTACTTTATGCATCAAAATCAGACATTGTTAGTTTTAGCCTAAATATTAAAAAAGCTTTTGATGATTTGGCAGAATTCAACCATTTTAAATTCAACTTTACAAGTACAGAAAGTGCTATTGATATTTGGTTTGATAAAATTAAAATGAAAAAAATATTGTATAATTTGTTATCAAATGCCTTTAAGTACAATCAAACAAACGGAGAAATTGCCATTAAAATAAGTACCCAGAAAAAACAATCTAAAAAATATGTAGTCATTCAAATTATTAACTATGGAGATATTATTCCTCCTAAAAGATTAAATCAAATTTTTGATAGATACTACAGGTTTGACAAAGAAGGAAAGCAAACAGGAACAGGAATTGGACTGGCATTAACCAAAAGTTTGGTAGAATTACACCACGGAAAAATAACAGCTACTAGCTCTGCCGAACAAGGAACTTGTTTTAAAGTAATAATTCCTATGGGTAAAAAACACTTAACCAAAAAAGAGTGTGTTCAAAATAACGATGATAATTTAACCATAGAAAAACCTTTTATTTTAGAAAAAGAAGAGGCTATTTTAAACACACCTCAACCTAAAGAAACAACCATAAAAGACCCAGATAGTGAAACCATTTTACTGGTAGAAGACAACAAAGATGTTAGAAATTTTGTTAAAGATATTTTTAAAAACAAATACCATATTTACGAGGCAAATAATGGAAAAGAAGCCTTAGAAATTGCTAAGAACAACAATATTCAATTAATTATTAGTGATGTAATGATGCCAGAAATGGATGGATTTGAACTTTGTCAACACCTTAAAACAAACATTGTTACCAGTCATATTCCAATTATATTATTAACGGCAAAAACTGCCACCGAACATCAAAAAACAGGATTTAGCATTGGAGCAGATGCCTATGTATCTAAACCCTTTGATGCTACAATTTTAGACTTAAGAGTTCATAACTTATTAAACACCAGAAAAAACCTAATTTCTAAGTTTAAAAAAGATAGTATTTTAGCTCCCAAGGAAATTACCTCCAGCTCTGCCGATGAAGAATTCTTAAAAAAAGCCATAGAAGTTATTGAAGAAAACATTACAGATAGTGATTTTAATGTACATGAGTTTACAAAACAAATGCACATGAGTCGTTCTGTTATTTACAGAAAAACCAAAGCATTAACAGATCAATCCATCACAGAATTTATTAGAACAATTAAACTAAAAAAAGCTGCCCAACTTATATCTCAAACCCAAATGAGTATTTCAGAAATAGCTTACGAAATAGGTTTTAGCGATTTAAAGTATTTTAGAAGTTGTTTTAAAAAGCAATTCAACACCTTACCTTCTGCCTATAGAGCAGAAAACCCTTTAACAGACAAAAACAGTAATTCTTAATCTATACTTTTTGATTTTAAGTATCATTTTATCCTTCATTTTAATAAGGCTAAGCCTCTCTTTGGTCATTTTTAAAATCTATCATATAAAATAACCTACAAAGAGATCAATACCTCTTTTTTTCTTTCTGTTCTATTTCTTTATTAGTTAACTTATAGCTGTTTTTTAAACTATTTATCTAAAAAAGAACAAAACAAGGTGTTTTATAGAGCTCTGAACAATATTCCCCGCTCTTAAAAGCAATTTACCACCTACAAACATTCATATATTTTTAGAACTTTCGTCTTGTAAATAAAACTATACAACCATGAAAAAAACATTTTACTTACTTCTATGTTGCACAAACCTACTCCTATTATTAAATAGCTGTAATAAAGATGCTTTTATGGAAGACAGAACAAATTCAGATTACAATGCTCCTAGTAATCTAATTTATGCTGAAATTTTAAACGCTAGAGAGTTTTCGTTTATTAAAACAAGTACCCCAATTGTTAACACCAATAACTTAACTCCAACCTTTGAAATTTTATCAGGAAGAACCAAAGACGGAACTATTTTAGATGCTACTTATATGAAAGATGTAAGCATTCAAAACCCAAACGAAATTACCGTTAATTTAAGTCCAACCAGTTATTATGTAGATGAAAAAGGAGATTCTATTAAAACCTACACAGCTTTAGACACCAAAAATGCTGGAGTAATTACCATTGCCGATGAAAACAAATTTGATATAGGAGATTATTATTTTGACATAAAAGTCTCTACCGAAATTGATGGTAATACAATGTCATCTACCTTTACAGATGCATTTCATTTAAGCGTAGGTCCTTTATTAGTAACCAACTTATTGTACTCTCCTATTGCTCAAAATATTGTAGTAGGAACAGAAAACACCACCACTAAACCTTACTTAATTACAGGAAATAGTGATGTAACTTTTGCCCTAACTTCTCAAACAGACAAATTAAGTATCAATCCTCAAACAGGAATTATTTCTTTATTAGACGGATACAGTACCGTAGAAAATGACACCATTTATCCAACCGTACAGGTTACTAGCAACATTAGTGGAGAAATTACCTCTTTTCAAGGAGATAGTTTTTTAATGTTAGTAGCTTCTAACAGCCCTGTTAGTTTACCTAAAAAAACCAATTATTTCTTTTACCCTACTTTTGAATCTGAAAATAAATTATACGGATATTCAAAAGACATCATTAACCAAGGAGATGTTGCTGACAGTAAACTATGGATGCCACAAAACCCTTCTCCTCTTGCTGCTACAGAAAGACCCGATGACATTACCAATAACAAATCTTTATTCTTAAATCCTACCGAAGGAAATTGGTCTGCACATGAGTCTGATATTATTATTAATTCTCAAGATTTAACACAGTACAAACTAGGTTACAATCTATCTTCTGTATTTTATATATACAACCAATATGTAGAATATATGCCAGACGGAAGCACTCCCACAGATTTAGAAATTTATTATTCTACTGATTATAACGGAGACAATGCAACTGCTAATTGGGTACAAATAAACGATCAAATTTCATGTCAAATAAATAGTTTATCTGCCACTCCGTTTATAGGAACTCCTTATCCAGGAGATCAACAATTAGGAGCAGGAGATCCTGACGGAAGAAAAGACACTTCTAAAAACGCAGATGCCAAATGGGTTCGTTGTGAATTTGATTTAAATCCTTATAAAGACGTTAAAAACTTTACCCTAAAATTTAAAGTAAAATCTTACTACACTGGATCTGCAAAAGATTATGGATCAGCAAGACCAGGAAGATATGTTATTTCTGATGTTCATTTTAAAGCCACAGAAGAATAATTACCCCCTTAGATTTTATTAAATCACTAAACTTATCATTATGAAAAAAAATATAATACTCCTACTCCTATTTTTCACCGCTCAAATCATGATAGCGCAAGATATTAGCGGAAAAGTAACAGACTCAAACGGACTACCTTTAACAGGAGTTTCCATTGTTATAAAAGGCCTAGCACAAGGAACTATTTCAGATTTTGATGGTTTATACAACCTTTCAAACATCGATAAAAATGCAACATTAATATTTAGCTATTTAGGTTTTGAAACCAAAGAAGTTTATGTAGACAGTCAATCTATAATCAACGTAAAACTTGCACAGTCAAGTGTAGGACTCGAAGAGGTTGTTGTAGTTGGTTATGGTTCTGTAAAGAAAAAAGACCTTACAGGGTCTATTGCAAAAGTTAGTACCGAAGACATTAACAAAACAGCCGTTACCAATTTTGATGAAGCTTTAGCAGGTCGTGTTTCTGGTGTACAAGTTTCATCTTTAGACGGAACCCCTGGAGAAAGTCTAAATATTGTAATCCGTGGAGGTAACTCAATTACCGGAGACAACTCTCCTTTATACGTGGTAGATGGTGTTCCTCTAGAAGATTTTGATCCAGGAACATTAAGTACAAATGACATTGAAAGTTTTGATATTTTAAAAGATGCTTCGGCAACAGCTATTTATGGTTCTAGAGCTGCCAATGGAGTTATTTTAATTACCACAAAAGCGGGTCGTTCTGATGGAAAAACCGATGTAAGAATAAGTGTAGCCAATAGTTATCAATGGGTACAAAATCGCTTAGAAGTATTAAGCCCATACGAATATGTTAAATATCAAGAACAAATAGCCTTGGCTTTAGATGGTTACACTCCTGGACAGAATTACGGATATTTTGTAGGAAGTTGGGTAGATCCAGAATTGTATAGAAATTCTAAAGGAACTAGCTGGCAAGATGAAATTTTTAGATTAGCAAAAACCGAAAAATACAATGCCAGTATAAGCGGAGGAGACAAAACCAATAAACTTTATTTCTCAACAGAATACATCAATCAAGAAGGAACATTAATCAATACTGGATTCAAAAAAATTGTAAACAATCTTAAACTAACCCATAAACTAAACACCAAAACAGAGTTTAGAGCCAACATACAATACACTCATTTAAACAAGAGTGGAGCTACAATTTCTGGAAATCAATACACCAGTATTATTAGAGATGCCATTCAATTTAGACCTGTAGAACCCGTAAATGATGATGGTCTTGAAATTGGAGGATATGACCCTAGTGACCCTAACCTTATCTATTTGTTTAACCCTGTTAAAAACTTAGAAAATACTGACAGGCAATATAAATATGATGTAATTAGAGGTGGAGTTAACATGACTCATAAATTTAAACCAAATTTATATGTGCAATTAAATGCCAACTACCAAGTAGACAGCAGAAAAAACAGCTTGTTTTATGGAGAAGAAACCCAACAAGGAACAAGAGGGTCTGAGCATATTAATGGTTCTATAAGACAATACAGATACCAAACTTTATCAACTTCAAATACGCTTACCTACAAAAAGAACTTTGGTAAAAACAACATTACTCTATTAGGAGGAATGGAAGCACAAGCAAGAGACAGTGAATATTCTTATTTACAGAATTCAGAAATTCCTACCGATATTTTTGGAATTGACAAATTAGGATTAGGAACTTCTCCATCTATACCAGAAACAACTATTTCTAGCAACAAATTGTTGTCTTATTTTGCTCGTGCTAACTATAGTTATAAATCTAAATACTTAGTAACAGCAACATACAGAGCCGATGGTTCATCAAAATTTAGTACCGATAATCGTTGGGGATATTTTCCTTCTTTTTCTACTGCTTGGAAAATTAGCGAAGAAAAATTCATGAAAAACATCAACTTTATTTCTTTTGCCAAATTTAGAGCTGGTTGGGGACGTACAGGAAACAACAGAATTGGAGACTTTGATGCTTATAGCCAATTAGATGTAAATACAGATAGCGGATATGTTTGGGGAACAGGACAAAACTACGTACCTGGAGCTTACCAAAGTAACTTGGGAGTACCAGACCTGCGTTGGGAAACTACTGCACAAACAGATATTGGATTAGATTTTGGATTCTTCAATCAAAAAATTGATGGAACCATAGATTATTATCAAAAAAACACCAGTGATTTATTATTAAATGCAGATACTGCTTTACATACAGGGTATGATAAAGTACAACAAAACGTTGGTAAGGTTAGAAATCAAGGATTTGAATTTAGCCTAAACACACATAACATTAACAACGTTAATTTTAAATGGAATACTTCATTTAACATTGCTTTTAATCGCAACAAAACCATTGCTTTAAACAGTGGTCAAACAGCTATTTATACAGACCCTCAATGGAATCAAAGTTATGCAGAAAACCAATACATTACACAAGTAGGACAACCAGTTGGTATGATGTACGGTTTACAATACGATAGAATATATCAATTAGATGATTTTAACTGGGATAACACTTTACAAACTTATACACTAAAACCAGGAATTCCAGATAATGGTACTTTACCAGTAGCTCCTGGAAGTATTAAGTTTATAGATCAGGATGGAAATGGAACCATTAACAATGAAGATAGAGTTATTATAGGAAATCCACATCCTAAACATTTTGGAGGATTGTCTAACAATTTTGAAATCGGGAATTTTGACATGCAAGTATTATTTCAATGGTCTTATGGTTTTGATATTTTAAACGCTAACAAAGCTGCTTTTAATGTACCGCAAGCTGGATCTCGTAGTGGTTTGGCAGGACTTGCTGATGCTTGGACACCAACCAACACCAATACCAATGTAAACACAGTTCGTTACAGAACCGTATTTGGTGCTCCTCCTAGTGGAAATAGTGTTGATGATAGATATATTGAAGACGGATCTTATTTAAGACTTAAAACCGTTTCTGTAGGGTACACCCTTCCTGATAACATTATAGAATCTCTTCATTTAAAAAACTTAAGAATATACATTACTGGACAAAATTTATTTACCTGGACAAAGTACTCCGGATATAGCCCTGATGTTTCTGTTGGAAAATATGGTGCCCTAACACCAAATCTTGATTATTCTGCCTACCCACAAAGTACCACAATCATGTCTGGTATAGACATTACATTTTAACAAACATCATTTTTAGAACCCCTTAAAACAATTTAAAATGAGAACAACACATAAAACATACCTTGGTTTATTCTTAGCCATGATGCTATTGATAAGCTGTACCGATTTTTTAGATGAAGAACCAAAATCTACTATAGGAGTTGATGATTTTTATAGCAATACTGTAGAAGCAGAAATAGCCTTATCGGGTATTTACTCAAATCTTGCTGATGACGATGTATATGCTCAAGCATTGTCCATTATTATGTCATCAGGAACTGATGAAGGTTACTACAACAGACGTTATAACGAAAATTGGACTGTAGGATTGTACAGACATACTGCTTCAGACAATTATGTAAAAAACTTATGGTCTAGACTCTATGAGGTTATCAACCTTAGCAACCTATTCACAGAGAAATTAGTTAAAGATAATTTTGAGGAGAAAGAATACAATCAACTAATTGCCGAAGCTCGTTTTTTAAGGGCTCACGCATATCAATTATTAGTAGACAATTGGGAAGAAGTACCTATGCCTTTAACTTCTACCTTAGATCAATCTGCAAATAATTTACCTGTTTCTAGCCTTCAGGAATTATACACTCAAATTATTAAGGATTATACCTATGCTTCTTTACACCTGCCTTCGGTTTCCGACACAGATTACACCCCCGGTAGAGCTAACAAATATGCTGCACATGGTTTAATGGCCAGGGTTTATTTAAAAATGGCAACCTATCCATTAAAAGACGTAAGCAAATACGAATTGGCTTTAAAACATTGTGATACAATTATCCAAAGTGGAGTACATGGTTTAACCCAGTCACAATCTACTATTGTAAATGATGGAGGTACAGACAAAGTGGTAGTTACAGTAGATGGATATAGAAATCACTTTTTAAATTATATTCAAAACTCTTATGACACCTATGAATCTCTTTTTGAAATTTCTTATAAATATTTAAGAGAATCTGGAATTGATACCAATGGTAGAATTGGAGCTTTAAATGGACCTTTGTTTAGTTATGGTGGTGGAGATGATGGATATCCTGGTTCTTATTCTATGTTTAATACCACCCCTGTATTAAAAGACCTATACGTATCTAACAATGATAGTATTCGTAAAGTATGGAATTTAGCAGAAATGCAATATACAGCAAGTGGAGATGCTGTAGCTGTAACCAATACCCTTGGAGCTCAATATTGCCCAGGAAAATATAGACGATGGGAACCTGCCAATTATAATGATTTGTTTACTGCACAAACACCAGGAGTTCCAGAACCTTATATTGTTTTAGAAGACAACACTACTCCTAACAGAAATTTTACAACAGTTAATTTTCCTGTATTAAGATATGCTGATGTATTGCTTATGTATGCCGAAGCGGACAATGCTATTCATGGAGGGCCTAGTACTATGGCTATTCAATATTTAGATGAAGTTAGAAACCGAGCTGGTTTATTACCTATTAGCAGTACTAAACCTGCTGTAATAACCAATCAATCTTCATTTTTTAATGAATTAGTTGATGAACGCTTAAGAGAATTGTGTTTTGAAGCCCTAAGAAAACATGATTTAATTAGATGGGAGTTACTAGGTGATAAATTAGCATTGTTAAATGCTTCTATTAAAGGAGCTCCAACCTATAGTCCAACAGACGAAAATCAAAATGCGTTTTTACGTGCTGGAGAATTTTTTAATCCCACCAAGCACCTATCTCTACCCTATCCTTTGCAAGAGGTGAATTTAAATCCAAGTTTAGATCAAAAATTAAACTGGCAATAATATTATTACAGAAAGTGATTCTTTCTAAAAAAAGGAATCACTTTCACTTACAAAATCATCAATCACATATGTATCATATAGTTAAGAAATAAAACATATTAAAAAAAGTCAATTTTCCCCTTGTAAACGAACATTTAGTCCCTCTATAAATAGAGATAACTATTAGATATTGCACCCTAAACTGATGACGTTTTTTTTTAAAACCTCATCCTTATTTATAAAAAATTATGAAAGCACTTAACCCCCTTCTATCCCTAATTATTCCTGTATTATTCATCTCTTGTATGGCTACACAAAAAAACCAGGAACCACCTTCTACGCAAAAACAAATAGCACTATCGGCTAAACAATATACTTTATTAGTAAAAGATGCCGAAGAAGCTAATAGAATTCCACGAACGCTAAATGCCCAAGGTGAAATGCACTGGACTATGGAAGAATTTGATTGGACTGAAGGTTTTTTTCCGGGTTCTTGTTGGTATTTATACGAAATGACTAAGGATGAAAAATGGAAAAAATATGCAGATAAATTTCAAAAACCATACATCAATCACAAAAACAGTACAAGGTACCACGACTTAGGTTTTGTATTTAACTGTTCATACGGAAACGGATATAGATTAACCAACAACCAAGAGTACAAACAAATTCTTATTGATGCTTCAAACTCTTTAATTACTCGTTTTGACCCCGCTGTAGGCTGTATAAAAAGTTGGGATGTAGATAAGGGATGGCAAGCTACTAGGGGCTGGGAATATCCTGTAATTATTGACAATATGATGAACTTAGAAATGCTTTTTGAAGCTTCTATTATTACAGGTGATGATCAATACAAAAACATAGCAATTGCTCATGCCAACACTACAATGAAACATCATTTTAGAGATGATTACAGTTCTTATCACGTAATAGATTACGATTCTATTACAGGAGAGGTAAGAAATAAAAATACAGCACAGGGCTATGCTCACGAAAGTTCTTGGGCTCGTGGACAAACTTGGGGGTTATATGGTTACACGCTATGTTATAGATACACCCAAGACCCCAAATATTTAAAGCAGGCAGAACATATTGCTGCTTATATTTTAAACTACAAAGGAACACCAGAAGACGGCATTCCATATTGGGACTATAACGCTCCAAACATACCAAATGCACCAAGAGATGCTTCTGCTGCAGCAGTAACAGCTTCGGCATTAATAGAATTATCAAAATACTCTAAAAACAACTACCAGCCCTCTATTGATAAAATAATGAACTCATTGGGAAGTCCTCAATATTTTGCAACAGTGGGAGAAAACAAACATTTTATTTTAAAACATAGCACAGGTAGTATTCCTCATAATAGTGAAATTGATGTTCCTTTAAACTATGCCGATTATTACTATTTAGAAGCTTTATCTAGGTTACAAAAAGAAAACATTCAAAAATAAAAAAAGGATGAAACCAACATTTATTTTTTTTAAAACACTTTTATTCTGCTCCGTTTTACTACAAGCACAAGAACAAGATTGTAATATTTGGGAAAATTACAAAACTGCCAAACAAAACAATACAGAGGCCATTTTACCTGACTTTTCTTATGCTGGATACCAGTATAGTGAGGTAGAAATACCCAAAATGGACTATAAGATTTTTGATGTAACCCAATTTGGAGCCAAACCAAATGATACAAAATCTGACAAAACAGCCATTCTTAAAGCCGTAAATGCAGCTACTAAAAACGGAAAGGGAGTTGTCTTTTTCCCAAAAGGAAAATACTACATCAACACTAAAAAAGATGAATTAAATAGTATCATTATCAAATCTTCTAATATTATATTTAGAGGAGAAGATGAAAAGGAAACCATTTTGTTTTTTGACAAAGACTTACCCCCTACCGACCCTAAAAAACTTTGGACTTGTCCTTATGCTATAGAAACACAAGCTGGTGGAGCAGATAGATTTTTAACAAATATTATTGCAAATTCTCAAAGAGAAACTTATAGTATTACAGTTAAAAACAGTGATAAAATAAAAAAAGAAGATTGGGTTATTTTAAAAGTACTAAACAATAATCCTGACTTAATTACTTATGATTTACAACCTTTAAAACCTGCTCCAGAATGGACAAGTATTTTAAACAAAGGTGTACAAGTAAATGAACGTCATAAAGTTAAATCTGTAAATGGAAATACCATTACTTTTTACGAGCCTATACATTATGATATTCAAGCAAAACACAATTGGAAACTATACAGTTTTGCACATATTAACGAAATTGGTTTTGAGAACATCCATTTTGAAGGCAATTGGAAAAAAGATTTTGTACATCACAGATCGGCACAAGATGATGGAGGATGGAGCATTTTAAAAATAAACAGAGCCGTGAACTCATGGATTAAAAACTGTACGTTTAGCAATGTAAACAATGCTGCTGGTTTTTCGCAATCGGCTGCTTGTACTGCTTTAAATATTACTATTAAAGGAAACATTGGACACGGAGCGGTTCATGCAGAAGGAGGCTCTACTGGAATATTACTAGCCAAAATTAACGACTTGGCTGGCATGCATCATGCAGCAGGAGTGGGTGGTGGTAGCACTACAGGAACTGTTGTTTGGAGGTCTAAACACCCAGCACACACCTCTTTTGAATCGCACGCTTCACAACCTAGGTGTACTTTGTTTGACAATGTAGAAGGTGGATTCTTTTTAGGAAGAGCTGGTGGTGCTAAACAAAACTTACCCAATCATGGTCGTTATCTGGTATTATGGAATTACAACGAAACTGATGAAGCTGAAACCAACTTTGAATTTTGGTCTACAAAAACCTGGTATTGGAAAATAGTTCCTCCTATTATTGTAGGGTTTCATGGATCGGGAACAACTTTTAAAGAAGACGAAATTCAAGTTTTAGAAAGTTTGGGAACTCCTGTAAAACCGACTTCTTTATTCGAATCTCAATTAGCATTACGTTTAGGAAAACTACCTAAATGGATAGAACAAATTAATAATAATTAAAAACATACTTATGAAAACATTATTAAAAACAAGTGTATTAGCAATATCATTATTAGCATTAAACACCAACGCACAAGAAAAAATAACAGTATCAGCAGATGCTTTTATACAAGGAGGAAATACTGAAAACACTGCTTTTGGTACTGAAAAAATAAAAAACTTATTGATTTTAAAATCAACAGGAAATGACAAATATTCTCGTATTACTTATTTAAAATTTAAAACTCCTAAAAAAGTATCTGAGCTAAAAAAAGTAACCTTGAACTTTCCCATCAAAGTCTATGAAAATGAAGAAGATCCTGAATTACTTTTTAATTTGGATATTATAGCAGTAGAAAATGACAAGTGGTCCGAAAGTAATATTACTTGGTCTAATGCATTGACTTTAGGAAACACTGTGGGTCATATGAAGGTTCCACAAACCACCAACGGAAAAAACAACAATTGGATTGAGATTGAATTAGATGCCAAAGAAGTAAGTAAACTTATTAATGGAAAAAAAGACAAATACATCACCTTAGCATTGGCTAATAACGAGTTTAATAGATTAAGTGCCATTTTACCCTCTAAAGAAAACTCACCAAAACTAGCAGCATTTTTAACTGTAGAATATTAAAAAACACTCCATATGTTCTATTTAAAAAATACTATTTTAATATTACTTTGTCTTGTTTCTGTTAACTGTACCTCTCAAAAAAAAGAAACAAAGAACACAAACAAAAAACCTAATGTATTAATTATCTACCCCGATCAATTAAGAAGATACAGTGCAGGATTCTGGTCTGAAGACCAATACAAAGACCATGTAATAGGAAAACCCGATCCTGTTCTTACCCCTAATATTGATAGGTTGGCTAAAAATGGAGTAGTGTTTACCAATGCCATTAGTAATTTTCCTCTTTGTAGTCCTGCTCGTGGAATGTTACTTTCTGGTAGGTATCCTGAACAAAATGGAATTTGGAACAATTGTAGGGTTGGTCGTACAGAAAGTTTAAGAGAAGATATTCCCACTATTACCAATTTATTTTATCAATCTGGATACACAACCGCTTATTTTGGAAAATGTCACTGGCAAATGCCCCTACCTTTGTTTGATGAAAATGGTAATTATGTAAACACTACTGATAAACCTGGTGGTCATTATGTAAATCAATATGATACTTATGTTCCTAAAGGAGCACAAAGACATCAAATAGAATACTTTTATCAAGCATTAAAAGATGAGCATTTTAACCCTCATATCTACTCTAACGATCCTTTAACCATTCATGGAAAAAAAGATGGAGAAATATTTTTACCTAAAATATTCTCTCCTAAAAATGAGTCTGAAAAAATTATAGATTATCTTAAAAACACCCATCAACAAAGAGATGAAAAAAAGCCGTTTTTTATGATGTGGGCTATCAACCCTCCTCACAATCCTTGGGATGATAAAAACACAGACATGGATGTTTTAAGAAATGATTATGATGTTGACAAGTATCCTAATGTAGACTCTACCTTAGTGGTAAGAAAAAATGTGGATTATAACGTTGCTGAATATGCTAGACATTATTACGCAAATGTAACCAGTACCGATGCGTATATTGGTAAAGTAATAAATCAATTAGAAAAAATGAATTTATTAGACAACACCATTATTATTTTTAGTTCAGACCACGGAGAAATGCTAGGAAGTCATGGATTAGAAGGTAAAAATGTGGTAGAGCTAGAATCTGTTTCTGTTCCTTTTATTGTGCATTGGCCAAAAGGCTTAAAAGCAGACATTAATAATATTTTATTAAATGTTCCTGATGTATTACCAACCACTATGGGATTGGCTGGTTTAGAAAATAAAATTCCGAAAGAAGTAGAAGGTACCAATTATGCTGATTTATTAAAAAACCCGAATACCTCCTCGGTTAAAAAACCAGAAGCTAGTTTAATTATGTTAAACAAATCCCGAGGAATTTTAACTCATCAATATACTTTGTGTGTAGAAGAAAAAAACAATCAATCTAATTCTTTTATTTATGACAATGTAAACGATCCTTATCAGCTAACCAAAATCAATTTAAAAGAATTGCCTAAAGTATCTCAAAAATTACTAACCCTATTGGGGAGTAAATTAAAAGAAACCAACGACCCTTGGTATCAAAACAAAAAACTAGCAGAACTTATTATCTACCCTTAATATTTAATTTATTTTTTTTTCAATACCCCAATAAAAGCTTTCTTCATGCCCGGAGAAAGCTTTTTAATATCATAATAATGACCCAACCTCGCTTTTGGTAGGTTTACCCCACTTGTTAGAACGTTTATCCCCCTATAAAAAACAAAGTTGCAATTTAATTTTACCTATACAACTTTAACTACCCTTTAATGAAAACATACCTACTATTTTTAATTTGTACTCTTTTATATCTGCAAATAAAAGCACAAGATCAATCTTTTGAAGAAGCTTCTGTGCCTACTAATTGGAATGCCAGTCTTGGAAATTTATCAATATCGGCAGCTCATTATAAATTAGGCACAAAATCTTTACAATGGAATTGGTCTGCTAATGATGTGCTAACCATTAGCAATTTGCAAAATAATGGATTGGTTACTAATGAAGTTTTAGGATATTTTCAAAACATGTTTAGAATGTGGTTTTATAACACCAGTGCTATTGATGGAGAAAATATTGAGTTTGAATTTTATGATAACAATAATGTAAAACAATTCTACTACCCCTTTTACATTAACTTTACAGGTTGGAGAGCTGCATCGGCAAGTTACAAAGAAGAAATGTTAGGAAACAAAACCTCTACCAATATAACTACGCTAAAAATAAAAGCTCCATCAACTGGAAACGGTACTTTTTTTATTGATTTTGTAGATTATACCATGGCTAGAAACACATCGAGATCTGCAGATTATCAACTTCCTTTTTTACAAAAAAACAACGGAGAACATTGGGGTGATATTATGTATTTTCAATCTTTACCTAAAACAGTTGCTTTGGTAAGTCCCACTAATCAGGAATTGAATGATTTAAATAGCATTAAGCAAAAATACGATGCTATCATTTTAGGTTCCTCTCCTAATTCATCTAATCTAAATAGTGCTATTACCAAATACAACAATCAAAACATTCAGTATAATAATGAAATAATAAGTGGTGTTCCTATTTACGGAGCAGATTATAGTGATACTCAAAACATTAATATTGTAGATGAATTTATTTTAATTTTTGCTCGCGACTACCAACACAATAATAATGCTAGTAGTTTAACCTATTTTTTAAATTCAGTAAGATATTTATTAGACCAAGGTTTTGCCGATGGTAGTGCCATGGAAACAGTACATCATATTGGTTATAGATTCAGAAACATTGCAAGAGCCATTCATTTAATGAAAAAAGAATTAGAAAATGTTGAACTTTGGACTCCTGCTCAAAAAATGGTAGAATGGTATTCTGCTGTTGACCTTATATGGAACCCAACGGCTAACAAAAGTAATTTAGATGATGGTATTACAAGAGCACAATCTATTTTAGGAGCTTGCTTGTATAAAAACACAAATGAAGAGAAAGTACAATACTTAAAAGGATATAAATTATATTTAGAAAACTGGTTAACATTATTCTCTAGAGAAGGTGAAGGTTTAAAAACTGATTATACTGCTTTTCATCACAATACTTGGTACCCTCAATATGCTTTTGGTGCTTATAAAGGAATTGCAGAAACCGTTAATTTAACTTCAGGTGGAGTCTACCAAATTAACCATGATAAAATCAAAATTTTAAAAAATATTTTATTGACTGCTAGAATTACCATGAATAAAAACAATTTTCCTAATTCTCTATCAGGAAGAACTCCTTTTTCTACGTTTAGTATTACTCAAGCCTATAAAAACATTGGATTGGTTCCTCCTATTGATGAGCAATTATTGGGAGCTTATAATTATATTAACGGAAGTGATCAACAAACAAATACTTATGCTTTAGAAACTCCTCCCGTAGGTTTTTGGCAAATTAACTATGCCAATATGGGTGCTTATAGACAAGATAACTGGGTAGCAAACATTAAAGGGTTTAACAAATATTTTTGGGGAACAGAAATTTATACCTCTGACAATAGATATGGAAGATATCAAAGTTATGGTGCTGTAGAAATTTTATACTCTGGTGGACATATAAACTCTGGAGTAAACATTCTCGGGTGGGATTGGACTAAAACCCCAGGTGCCACAACCATAGCATTGTCTTGGAGTGACTTGGTTGCAAGTAATAGTAGACAAGATGAAACCACTAATAGCAATTTTGCAGCTAGTCTAAGATTTAAGAAAAAAAACAACGCTTATATAGACAGTAAACTAGAAGGTGAATATGGTGTTTTTGGAATGGACTTCACTCAGAAAGCAATTACAAGTACCCATAACAATACTTTTACTTTTAAAAAATCGGTATTTTGTTTTAATGGAAAAATTATTTGTTTAGGTAGTAACATTAGCAACAACAATGCAAATAACAATACTACTACCAATTTATTTCAAAATTATTTAACCAATACAAATCAAGCCATTGTTGTAAATAATACGTCTATAACTACTTTTCCATACAGTCAGATTACTTCAAATAAAAATGACTACAATTGGATCATTGATGCTTATAACACCGGATATTACATCAAAAAGGGAGATGATATTGTTATCAACAGACAGAATCAAACCTCTCCAAACGAAAATGGAAATGGGACTTTTACCAACGGAAATTTTGCAACAGCTTATATAAATCATCAACAAGCACCAAACAATGCTAGTTATGAGTATGTAATTATTCCTAATGCCAACAACAGTATTATGGAAAATTTCACCAATAATATGCAAAACAACAATACTGCTTTTTACAACGTTATTCAGCAAAATAGTACTGCTCATATTATTAAACACAATACTATTTATGGATATTCTTTATTTACTGCTGGAGATTATGGAACTACTACTCCACTAAAATCTAACGATCAGCCTTGTTTGGTAATGCTAGATAACAATGGCCAAAACATGGATATATCGGTAGTAAATCCTGATTTAAATTTTGCATCAAACAACGGAGATAGTCAATCAAAAACAATCAACTTAATTTTAAATGGAAACTGGAGTGTAACCAATAATAATGGAAACTCTGTACAAACTAATATAAATGCAGATAATAATACTGTATTAACTATTAATGCCAAAGATGGTTTGCCTGTAGACATAAGCCTAACCAATAACAATAGTAGTTTTAACAACACCTATTACCCTTATTTTTATTACGAAGATTTTAGATATACACAAAACAGAGGTTACCAAATACAAGTGGTTGCTAACAGTGGACAAGATGTAAATGAAATAGGAAAAGCCATTAGTGATATTCCTGACAATACAGACTCCAACAACAAGTTTAGTGATACAAGACCTACTCATAGAATACCCGAAGGAAGTGCCAGAGATCAAAAAGCCATTGCTATTAAAGGAGCTTCAAGCTCAGAAAATTTTGCAATAGAGGCCTGGGTTGTTTTAAATACTTTAGACTTGTCTGAAACCAATAATTATTTATCTGATGACCCACATAAATACGTGAGCTTTTGGACTGAAACCAGATATGCCAACGGAGGAACCTCTCATTTGTCTCTACAAATTTCTACAGATTATTCAGGAGACGTAACAACAGCTACTTGGACAGATGTTACCGATAACTTAAATCAAATTGCTCAAAACAACGATGCCAATAACCTAATTTACCTTAAGTCTTTGTTAGATATTTCGGAGTTTAATAGTAACACCTTTACTCTTGCATTTAAATACACTAGTAACAACAGTCCTTATTCATCAACCAACAGAAACGGTACTTTTTACATTGCTGATGTAGCTTTTTTTACTGCAGCAGAAAACCTTAGTAACAAGTTTATAGAAAAAGAAAGTCCTTTTATTATTTACCCTAATCCTAGCCAAGGAATTATTCATATTCAAAACAATGAAAACAAACCTATTCAAAAAATTAGTGTAATGAATATGCTTGGACAGATTGTACATGAACAAAAAAACAGTCATAAAATCAACTTACAAACATTTCCTAAAGGAATTTATTTTGTCCTTATTCAATCTAATTCCTCTAGTACTTATGTTCACAAAATAATCAATAAATAATTATAACTTATACTCACTTTTAGCCCCAATACTATGCTTAAAAAACAACCAACTTTATTTATACTTACAGTTATTTTGTCATTGTCTATACAAGCACAAAAAACAATAAAACCTGCTGTAGAATCTTTTGAAAACAAAAAAGTTCTATCAGAATATAACAAATCATCTAAGAGTAAAATTACTATTAGTAAGGATCATTTTAAGTTTGGAAAATCTTCTTTAAAATGGGAATGGAAAGGAGAAAGTTATTTTAGTACTAAAAACTTTAGGGTTTTAAGTAAAAAAGAAAGTCCCTTGCGATATGGAGATCATTTTCCATCAAGCCCTACTTTGGTCATGTCTATTTACAACGAAACAGCACAAAACGAAACCATTAAAATTTCCAACGCTGATGAACAAAATAATAAAGCTTGGTTTAAAATCAATTTAAACTTTACAGGCTGGAGAACTATTTGGGTTCCTTATTACGAAATGCAAGGAAATACCCCTAAAAAAGGAGATCCTATTAATTTTAACAACTTTAAAATTAGCACTACCGCTAAAAAAGGAAAATTATATTTTGATGATATTGTGTTTTCTCAATATCAAGATGATAGACATCAATACCCTGATGAAATAGTACCTTTTATAAAGTCTGAAATGAAACCAGGAGCAGACCATTGGATGCCACTAACTCAAAACATTAACTTTATAAAAACCTTAAAAACACCAACAATTACCACTCAAGATAAAAATGATTTAAAAGAGATTGAAAAGAGATTAGATGCTAATTTTAGATTTGTGAGTTCAAATAATATCCATGTAGAAAATTTAAAAAGTGACTTTAACAAACTTCATATTTATCAAAAAAAGAAAACTGTATTAGGTCCTCCAATGGACTTTAAATTAGAACAGATTTACTTTAATGAAAACCAACAAGGAAAAGACAATCATAATGAAGTCTCTAGCTTAGGTAAAAATCTAAAAAACCTAGCTTTGGCATATAAACATGCTTCTTTTAAAGATCAAAAAGCCATTGAAGAAATGTTTGTATTAGGGACTCGTTATTTTTTAGATCAAGGTTGGCAATCTGGAGCTTCGGGAGGTACAAGACATCATATTGGATATGATGTTAGAGAAATTGCCGATGCTTTTTACATAATGAGAAATACCTTAAACAACAATAATTTGTTACACGAGGTTGGAGCAAGTCTACACTGGTTGTTTAACGTGGGAATGGTTTTGGGAGATGAAGCTGACTTTCATGTAAATATTGATTATTTAAACACTCAGGCTTACTACCATTTAATGTTAATTTTCTTAACAAAACCCATTGAAAAACAAGCGGCATTGTTAAAAAAATATTCCAATTACATTAGCATCACTTTGGCTCAACAAAAAGAAGAATGGGGTTTTAAAATTGATGGAACGGCTTGGCATCATAACGGACATTATCCTGCATACGGAATGGGAGCTTTTAACAATGTACCCAATATTATTAAAACTTTATCTGGAACTGAGTTTAGAATTGGAGAAGCTGGACATCAAAACTTTAAAAACGCATTTTTAGCCACACATTTATATAGTCAAAAACTAGATTATGGTTTTGGAAATGCAGGTAGACATCCTTTAGAAGATAATAGTATTAAATCTTTAAAAGATGATTATTTAAAAATGGCTTTATCGGGAAATCCTAAAGGAACAGAAGAAGTTGATACAGAAGTTGCAGCTGCTTACTTATATTTATGGGGTGAGCAAGACAAATTGACTAGTAAAAAATTTGAAAAACTAAACATTAAAAAAGAAGTTTTACCTACATATAAAACATTTCCATATGCTGCAACTGCAATACATAGAGGGAACAATTGGGCAGCTTTAATTAAAGGATATAGTAAATACGTTTGGGCATCAGAAATTTATGTAGCTTCTAACAGGTATGGTAGATATCCTGCCAATGGAACTATAGAACTTATCAATCAACATGGAGAAAAAGCTAGTGGTTTTTTACAAAATGGTTGGGACTGGAACAGGTATCCTGGTGGAACTATTGTTTATTTACCTTTAGAAGAACTAGAACCAAACACTCCTTTATTAATGTTTAGATCTAATGAAACTTTTGCTGGAGCTATTGAACAAAACGGAAACGGACTTTTTAGTATGATCTTAAACGAATCTAAAGGTTCTAACGCTGATGGAAAAGAGGTAAATATTGGTTTTTCTGGAAAATTAAAAGCTCATAAATCTGTGTTTTCTTTTGGTGATAAATTAATTTGTATAGGAACTAATATTTCTAGTATAGACACTATAAATCCTACACAAACAACTTTATTCCAATCGGCAATAAAAACAGAAAACACACCAGTTTTTTCAGAAATAGGAGGATCGATTTCTCAATTTCCTTATAACAATGAGTCAGGAAAATATTTAATAGATCCTTATGGAAATGGTTATCATATTTTATCTAACACTAAAAGTTTTGTTTCTAAAAAACTACAAAACTCTTATCACAACAAGTACTCTATTAAAACAGGAGCTATGAACCCTAAAGGAAAAGGTGCTAAAACAACAAAAGGTAATTTTGCTAGTGCATGGATAGATCATGGAAATGCTCCTAAAGATGCCTCTTATCAATATGTTATTTATCCTTTTATGTCTGCAGAAGAAACAAAGTCTTTTAAAAATTTAGCAAACAAAGACAATAGTTTTAAAATTATAAAAGCAGATAGTATTGCCCATGTTGTTATAGACAAAACTACAAACACAACAGCTTATACCATTTTTGAAAAAGAAACAAATATCAAAGACAGTATCATTCAAAAAGTTTCTAAGCCTTGCTTGTTAATGATTCATAAAAGCAATGAACATCACTTAAAACTAAGTTTTGTACAGCCAGATTTAAATTTTAAAGAAATTAAATCTAATAGATTTTATAATTATAGTAACGAACTAACCACATCTATTTACTTAAAAGGGGCATGGAAAACAACTTCTAATCAAAATGTAACAAGCTTATTTGATGGAAAAAACACTATTTTAACCTTTAGTAGTAAAGATGGCTTTACAAATAGTGTAGAAATAACAAAAAACTAGTATTTATAAGGGTTTAGAACAACATCCCCCCTTAGTAAGAACTATTTATCCCCCTATAAAAGGTTATGTTTCTGGTAATTTTACCATAAACATAACCTTTTTAACTTCTATATTATGAAAAAAATTACCCTACTATTAATGTGTATCCTATCATTAGGAGCATATTCACAAAGCACTTTTTATTACGAAGACTTTAGGTACGATAATGGTACTAGAGGATTCACCATTCAAACAGTTAGTAATAGCGGACAAACTGCCTCTGAATTAGGAAAAAGAATTTCTGATGTTCCAGATGCTTCAGATTCAAGCCCTGTATTTTCTTCAAGATCTACCACTAGAATTCCAAATGGTGGAGCAGCAGACCAAAGAGCCATCTCTTTTGCACTATCTAACACCGTAAATTATGCTGTAGAAAGTTGGGCCATTTTAACCTCTCAAGACTTATCTGCCATTAACGGTCCTAAAGTTTCTTTTTGGTCACAAGCAAGATATGCCGATGGTAACACCTCTTCTATAAAAATAATGGTTTCTTCTGATTATGTTTCAGGAAATGCACCTTCAACAGCAAACTGGACAGATGAAACTGCTAACATTACCGGAAACATTGCTACTTCTGGACAAAACAATTTAACTTATGTCTTTGGACAATTAGACCTTTCTGCTTATTCAGGTACAAATGTTACTGTAGCTTTTAAAGTACAAGGGGATGATTCTGAATATTCATCAAGCAATAGAAATGGTACCTATTGGATTTCTGATATTGTTTATCAAAACACTCCTATTGATGTAGCTACAGGAGCTATTACTTTAAATGTAAGTAGCAGTAGTCAATCAGGTATTTTTGATGAACCTACTCCTGCCATATCAGAAGACAATTACCTTGTTAAATATTTTGATAGAATTTTTACAACTGAAACTTATTCCACAAGATTTGTTGCCAATGCTGCTATTCCAGCAGGAGAAGGAGTTGTTTTTAAAGTTGCTGATATATACAACCCTATTAAAATTTCAGAATTTAAATACAGTATTCGTAACGCTCAAAAAGAAGGTTATTCTTCTTTATGGAAAATTGAAGCAAGTAACGATAATAGTACTTGGACAGATGTTGGTGGAGGAAGTTTTACTCCAATACAAGATGGAAATGCCGATGTAACCGAAGAAACAAAAAACGTAAACACCAATAATATTGCCTATAGGTATTATAGAATGGTATTGGCTGAAGAATTCCCAGTAGAAAGCAACACTGGTTTTATTGAATTTCAAGAAGCCAACTTTACCGTTACCGAAACTACATTGTCTAGCACCAACATTAACACTTTAGAAAAGGGATTAAACATCTATCCTAACCCAACTTCTAACGTTATCAACATCAGCAATATTAACGAGATTGAGATTTCTGATATAACCCTTATTGATGTTACTGGAAATGTTTTATACAACAGCAACACAACCACCCCTATTAATGTACAAAACCTAAACAATGGTATTTATATTTTAAAAATTACCGCTACAAGTGGAAATATTCTTACCAAAAAAATCATAGTAAATTAACTTATCTACCCTAGTTATTTTTAAACGTCTGATGGAATTAATATCTATCAGACGTTTTACTTCTACTAACAATTACTATAATCTCAATATGATGGACAGCTCAAAAAAAACTTCTTTCCTTGTTTTCACTTTCATTTTGTTTTCTTGTGTGAATCTAAAAGCACAAACCCCTAAAAATCATAAAACTACTCCTAATATTATTTTTATTTATATGGATGATTTGGGTTATGGAGATGTTAGTGCCAATGGATCTACTACCATTAATACCCCTAATATTGATAAGTTAGCCAATGGAGGAATTAGGTTTACCAAAGGTTATGCTAGTTCTGCCACTTGCACTCCTAGTAGATATGCATTATTAACAGGTGAATATCCTTGGAAAAATAAAAAGGCTAAAATATTACCAGGTACTGCTCCCCTTATTATTGATGAAAAAAAAATAACCATTCCCAAACTATTAAAAGACAAAGGATATTATACTGGAATTGTTGGAAAATGGCATTTAGGTTTAGGTAATGGTGTTGTAAACTGGAACCAACACATTAGTCCCAGTCCAAACGAGGTAGGCTTTGATTATTCTTATATTATGGCTGCTACGCAAGACAGAGTTCCAACCGTATATATTAAAAACGGAAATGTTGTTAACCTAGAAACTAATGACCCCATTGAAATTAGTTATACTACTAACTTTTACCATCAACCCACAGCAATATCTCACCCTGAATTGTTAACTATGAAACCATCAAACGGACACAGTAATACCATTATAAATGGAATTCCTAGAATTGGTTACATGAAAGGTGGAAAAAAAGCCAGATGGAATGATATTGATATGGCAGATCATTTTTTACAAAAAGCCCAACACTTTGTAAAACAAAATAAAAACAAACCTTTCTTTTTGTACTATGCATTACAACAACCTCATGTGCCTAGAACACCAAACCCTCGTTTTGTTGGTAAATCTGGTATGGGACCTAGAGGTGATGCTATTCTTGAAGGTGATTGGTGTATTGGTCAATTTATAAAAACTTTAGAAACCGAAGGATTGTTAGAAAACACCTTTATTGTTTTTTCTAGTGATAATGGTCCCGTCTTAGATGATGGATATGCAGACAATGCTTATGAAAAATTAGGAATTCACAAACCTTGGGGAGAATTCCGAGGAGGAAAATACAGTTTATTTGAAGCTGGTACACGTGTACCATTTTTCACCTATTGGAAAGGGGTAATACATCCTAAAGTTTCAAATGCTTTGGTTTGTCAAATGGATTTGCTTTCTTCTATTTCTAAATTGGTGGGTAGTCATATTAAAACTAAGGACAGTCAAGAATTGCTAAACACTTTTTTAGGAAAAGAAAACAAAGGCAGAAATGATTTAATTATTGAAGCCACCTCTAGAACAGCTTATAAAAAAGGAGATTGGGTAATGATTCCTCCTTATACTGATATTTCTTATTTAAAGGTAGAAACTATAGAAACAGGAAGTTCTAACGAATACAAGTTATACAATCTAAAAAAAGACAAAGGACAAAACATCAATTTAGCCAAACAAGAACCTAAAATACTTAGCGATATGATTAACGGTTATCAAAAAGCTATTGGTGATTATAATTTAGAAGTCAATAAAATTGATTTAAAGTAAAATTTAAGTATATCAAAACTTAACAGGATACAAGTATTACAACAAAAAATCCCAACTCATTGAGTTGGGATTTTTTATTTAAGCTATTGTATATTTTCCAAAATGTATTTTAAACTCTTTTTGTAAAGCTTGTAACTGTTCTAATTCTTTTGATAGCACAATGGCTAAAGACAATCCTTTATTTCCTCCTCTTGCCGTTCTACCACTTCTGTGCACAAAATATTCTGTGTTTTCTGGCAATTGATAATGGATTACATAGTTTACATTAGGAACATCAATTCCTCTTGCTGCTACATCAGTACAAATTAACAATTGACTAGCTCCATTTTTAAAAGAACGCAAAGATTTTTCTCTATCTCTTTGTCCCATATCACCTTCTAAAGCTGTTACAGAAAAACCTTCTTCTGCTAATTCCTCTTTTAGTTTTTGAGCTCCTAGTTTAGTTTTACAAAACACAATTCCTTTTTCCATTCCTCTACTTTCTACAAAACTAATTAGCACATCTAACTTTTGCCCTAAAGTCGTAGAAATAAATTTATGAGAAATGTTTTCATTGATAAGTTGATTTGCCTCTACCTCAACACGAACTGGATTGTTCATATAAGTTTTAACCAAACTATTTAAAGCATTTGGAAACGTTGCAGAAAACAACCATGTATTTTTAGATGCTGTAGCATATTTTAAAATTCTATTTAAGTCTGGTAAAAATCCCATACTTAACATTTCATCAGCCTCATCTAACACGATCATTTTTATGTTGCTAATATCTATAGCAGCTCTGTCTAATAAATCGCACAAACGACCAGGAGTAGCCACTACCACATGTGTAGTCCTTTCTAACCTTTCTATTTGTACCTCAATTTTTTCTCCACCGTATACCGCTTCGCAAAAAATTCTTTCTGGAGCGTATTTGGTTAGTTTAAATAATTGCTTTTTTATTTGCTGAGCAAGCTCTCTTGTTGGAGCCAACACCAATGCTTGAATTTGGTTTTTCTTTGGGTTTATTTTTTGTAACAATGGTAATCCAAAAGCAATGGTTTTACCCGTTCCTGTTTGTGCTTTACCAATATAATCTATTTGTCCATCTAACAATTTAGGAATGGTTCTGTACTGAATTTCTGTAGGAGTTTTTACTCCTATTTCTTTCATAGACTTTATAAAGTCATCAGAAACTCCTAATTCTTTAAAATTTTTCAAAATTTTAGTATTTAATTTCTTCGCAAAGGTACTATTATAATTTGGATGCAGAATTTATCAACTAGATATTAAGCGTTGCTAATTTCCTGACTTTTTTCTCTTTATGATACCAATCATTCGCCACCAATTCTATTGATTTCACCTCAAAAGTTCCAAAATCTTCGTCTTTATACTTTTCTACAATATTAAAAAAAGCCTCTTTTTTAGAAAATGATTCACTAAACCTTACTACTGTTGAATGTGCTGTTTGAATAGCATAACGCTTATCTATACTTTGTTCTAAAGCTGAGTTTTTAAATTTCTCTCTCAATCTATCTCTAAAATTATTAATAGAATTGTTATCCATAAAGCCTTGTACCATAATACAAGACGGTGAAGCTGTAAGTCCTTTTAACTGTATTTTAGACGTTTTAAAACCTTTTAAACTATTGTTGATGATATTTATATAGTCCTTAACATTGATGTTCTTTACCTCAAAACCATTATAACAAGAAATGATTGACATTACGGTAATGTGTATATCTGAATTATGATAGTAATATTGATGAGGCTCTATTTCTTTCAACTCCTCTAAAAACAATTGAATTTTATTTTTCACAACTTCTGATGGACGAATTACCAAAGTAATTCCGTATCTAAAATCATTCTCATCTGCTATCAAACGATCTATTTGATAATCATCCGAAGCAATTTTTAACATGGATTCATCAAATAAGTTTTGATAGTGTGTTTTTAAATCCATATTCCTTATGATGCAATATCTATTTTTAGTTTTACAAACCAGCAATTGCTTTAATTTCATCTATAGCTCTTAAAGCCAAGGCATCTGCTGCCTCTTGAGAACCACTTTCTGTATAAATTCTAATAATAGGTTCTGTGTTAGATTTTCGTAAGTGTAACCACTCATCAGCAAAATCAACTTTTACTCCGTCTATGGTATTCACTTCCTCATTCTTATATTTTTCTGCCATTTGTTCTAAAATAGCATCTACATCTAACGTTGGGGTTAATTCTATTTTATTTTTACTCATATAATACTCTGGATAAGAATCTCTCAACTCTTTACAAGATTTTCCGCTTTTTGCTAAATGAGATAAAAACAAAGCAACTCCTACCAATGAATCTCTACCATAATGAGAAGCAGGATAAATGATTCCTCCATTTCCTTCACCACCAATCACCGTGTTGGTTTCTTTCATGGTAGTAACCACGTTTACTTCACCTACTGCACTTGCTGTGTAAGTTCCTCCGTGTTTTACGGTAACATCTCTCAATGCTCTTGATGAGGATAAGTTAGAAACCGTGTTTCCTCCTCCTAACTGCCCCAGTACATAATCTGCACAAGCCACCAAGGTATATTCTTCTCCAAACATAGAACCATCTTCGCTAATTAAAGCCAATCTATCTACATCTGGATCTACTACAATTCCAAAATCTGCTTTTTCTTTAACGACCAAAGCAGCAATATCTCCTAAATGTTCTTTTAAAGGCTCTGGGTTGTGAGGAAATTGCCCATTTGGTTCACAGTAAAGTTTTACACACTCTACTCCTAACTTTTCTAGCAATGCTGGAATAAAAATCCCTCCTGTTGAGTTTACAGCATCTAACACTACTTTAAATCCTGCTTTTTTAATCGCATCAACATCTACCAACTCTAAGTTTAAAACTTCTTGAACGTGTTTTTCTACATAAGAATTGTTTTCTATATAGGTTCCTAAGTCATCAACCTCAGCAAAAGTATAGGCATCTTTTTCAGCAAAGTCTAAAATTTCTTTTCCATCGGCACCATTTAAAAATTCACCTTTTTCATTCAATAATTTTAAAGCATTCCACTGTTTTGGATTATGAGAAGCTGTTAAAATAATTCCTCCATGTGCTTTTTCTAAAGGCACTGCTACTTCTACGGTTGGTGTGGTAGACAAACCTAAATCAATCACATTAATTCCCAATCCTATTAAAGTATTAGTCACCAAGCTGCTAATCATAGCTCCAGAAATACGGGCATCTCTACCAACAACTACATTGATTTCTTTTGAGTCTTTATTTCTTGCTTTGATCCAAGTTCCATAAGCGGCTGCAAACTTTACTGCATCTAATGGGGTTAAATTATTACCAACACTTCCTCCAATGGTTCCGCGTATTCCTGATATTGATTTGATTAATGACATTTTAATAAGTGTTAAAAATGTGAATGATTTATCCTTGCTTTTTTTCTCTTAAATAAAGATACACTGCTATTATTGAAAATATAATATTGGGTAGCCAAGCCATAAAAAAAGCATTTGCATTGGGTGCAGAACCTAACACTACGGCTACTTTCATAAAGAAAACATACATAAACATCATTCCAACTCCCAAAGCCAAATTGACTCCGGTTCCTCCTCTTTTTTTTCTAGAAGATAATGATACAGCTATTAAGGTAAGTATATATGCCGATACAGGTAAACTAGTGCGTTGATAGAGCTCTACATAATATGCGTTTAAGTTTTTTACTCCTCTTCTTTCTGATTTTTTTATAAACTCCGATAATTTATCCGAAGTCATTTCCATAGACTTAGAACCAGAAATCATTAAATCATCGGGAGTAAAATCTAAAGTCATAATAGTGTCTTTTCCGTTGGCTATAGAATCCTTTTGATCATAAACAAAACGCTCAGTGTATTTAGATAGTTTAAAATTTCCTTTTTCTTTATCCCATAACATGTTCTCTGCTACAATTCGGTATTTTATTTTAGTGCCATCGAACTCAGAATAAGAAAAATTATATCCTCTATTATTTAACAAACTAAAATTCTTTATAAAAATTTTAGCACTATCATTTAGCTGTAAATTAAAGTTCTTTACATAAGACCTATCTCCTTTTTTGGTAAACACATATTCTTCTTCAAATGCATATTTTGTTTCGTTTCCGTTAGGAACCACAAAATGATTCATTCCTAAAGCAATTAAAGCCAAAATTGTAGCCCCAATAAAGTAAGGTCTTAAAAAACGGGTGAATGATATATTGGCACTACTAATAGCAATAACTTCTGTATTACTTGCTAATTTTGAAGTAAACATAATACAGGCAATAAATGTTGCCAAAGGCAAAAATGTATTACCGTAATAAAGAATAAAGTTTAGATAATAATCTTTAACAATATGAAGAAATGTTAAATCGTCATGCCTTAAAAATTTATCTACCTTTTCAGACACATCAATTACTACCGCAATAGGTATAAGTATAAACAGTGTAAAAAACACCGATTTTAAATAACGAAGTAATATGTATTTATCTAGTATTTTCAAGCTTATAACCTATTATCCATTTGCTTTACCATTTTATCTTTCCATTCTCTAAAGTCTCCTGCAATAATATGCTTTCTAGCTTCTCTAACTAACCAAAGATAAAATCCTAAATTGTGTATAGTAGCAATTTGCTTGCCTAAAAATTCGTTAGACACAAATAAGTGACGTAAATATGCTTTTGAGTACTCAGTATCTACCCAAGTAATTCCTGCAGGATCTACTGGAGAAAAATCTTTTTCCCACTTTTTGTTTTTAATATTGATGTGCCCCTGAGAAGTAAACAACATTCCGTTACGAGCGTTACGTGTTGGCATTACACAGTCAAACATATCTACTCCTAAAGCAATATTTTCTAAAATATTAATAGGCGTTCCTACTCCCATTAAATATCTTGGTTTGTCTTCTGGTAAAATACTACACACTACATCTGTCATGGCATACATTTCTTCTGCTGGTTCTCCTACTGACAACCCTCCAATAGCATTTCCTTCTGCTCCTGCATTGGCAATGTATTCTGCCGATTGTTTTCTTAAATCGGTATACGTACTCCCTTGTACAATAGGGAAAAACGTTTGTGCGTAATCGTAATGATATGGTGTTTTTTCTAGGTGATTGATACATCTATTCAACCATCTATGAGTCATGTGCATAGATCTTTTTGCATAGTTGTAATCACAAGGGTAAGGAGTACATTCATCAAAAGCCATAATGATATCTGCTCCAATTTTACGTTGAATTTCCATTACGTTTTCTGGAGAAAAGAAATGATAAGAACCATCTATATGACTTTTAAATTTTACTCCTTCTTCCTTAATTTTTCTTCGACCTGACAAAGAATATACTTGATACCCTCCTGAATCTGTTAAAATAGGTCGATCCCAATTCATAAACTTATGTAAACCTCCTGCTGCTTCTAAAACTTCTGTTTTAGGACGTAAATATAAATGGTAAGTATTCCCTAAAATAATATCAGGATTGATTTCTTCTTTTAACTCACGTTGATGAACACCTTTTACAGTACCCATAGTACCTACAGGCATAAATATTGGCGTTTCTATAACTCCGTGATCGGTAGTTACTTCTCCTGCTCTCGCTTTACTTTGCGGATCTAATGCTTCAATCTTAAATTTCATAGCCACAAAAATAACCATTTGTTAGAAACAAAGGTTTAAAGAATAGAAAAATAACAAAAGTTGAACCAACATTTATAAATAATATTATTTAAATTAGTTTGTAAAAAATTAAAAAAGGAATGATTTACGTATTCATAGGAATGAGTTTACTTTTTATTGCTATTGGTTTTTTAGTAACAGAAAACAATGCAAAGTATCTTCTTTCTGGATATAATACCATGAACGAAAATGAAAGAAAAAAGGTCAATCTTAAAACCTATATTCCTTATTTTAAAAAATTCCACATCACTCTTGGTATTTCCTTTTTTGTTTTAGGATATCTAATAAACTTATTTAATAAGAATGTAGCAGGAATGTTTTTAGCTATTTATCCTGTTTTGGCTTATGTATATTTTGTGATAACAAGTTCAAAATATTCTGGTGGATTAAATACCAAAGCAAATAAAATAGGACTTATAATTCTTATAGGTACTTTTATTTTTGTTACAGGTCTTATTACATACGGCTATAAAGAAAACAAAATACTTTTTGATGCTTATCATATAGAGTTCACAGGTAGTTATGGAGAAATCTTACCTACTCAACAAATCAAAAATATAGAAGTTAAAAATGATTTACCTAAAATCACTCTAAAAACAAACGGATTTGCTTTAGGAGAAATACGAAAAGGATATTTTAAAACTAAAAGTGGAGAAACCGTTAAGTTAATTTTAAACTCTTCTCAAAAACCTTATCTCCTTTTTACGACATCAGATAATCATAAAATATATTACTCTGCAAAAGAACAATTGAATGAGGAGTTACTACAAGAAATTAAAAAAGTAATCCCAAACATTCCTTATAAACTAAACCATGAATAAACTTTTAAAGCTTGAAGAATTAGGACAATTTTTATTATCTATTGTACTATTTAACCAATTGCCTTTTTCTTGGTGGATCTTTCCAGCTTGTTTGTTATTGCCAGACTTTTCTATGCTAGGTTATGTAGTTAACAACAAAATAGGAGCTTGGAGTTATAATATTTTTCACCATAAATTATTAGGGATATTTTTATACTGCTTGGGGCTATTTACACATCATGAAACTATAATGCTTGCTGGAATTATACTTTTTGGACATGCTGCCATGGATAGGATTTTTGGTTATGGATTAAAATATAACGATGATTTTAAGCACACACATTTAGGAAAAATAGGTAAGTAACCCCAAACTAGAATGAACTAAAAACAATATATTATGAAATTAGGAGCATTTTCTGTGAGTCTTAACGTAAAAGATATTAAAGTTTCTAAAGAGTTTTATGAAAAACTAGGCTTTAACGTTTTTGCTGGAAACATTGACCAAAATTATTTAATAATGAAAAACGAATCTACCATGATTGGTTTGTTTCAGGGAATGTTTGATAAAAACATACTCACTTTTAATCCTGGTTGGGACAGCAATGCTAATACCTTAGAAAACTTTCATGACATTAGGGAAATACAACAACATTTAAAAGACAACAACATATCTTTAACACAAGAAACAAACGCTACAGAAAAAGGTCCTGCTAATATTAGTCTTTTAGATCCTGATGGAAATGTTATTTTAATAGACCAGCATATTTAATTCACCACTATTACTGAATATCTAAAAACAGTCCTCCACTATAAGACGGTTTTGCATAAATAATTCTCCCCGAAACAGCTCCTGCATAATTAAAAGACACTCCTATTTTTGACGTAATATAATAAGCTACCTCAGCACCTATACTTAGGTATTCTATATTATTAGCAAAAATACTTCCTTGTGTGTTTTGAGCAGACAAGGTTCCATTATTAAATGAATTTACACTATTTAACCTTACTAGAACCCATGTTTTTTCCCCTAACTTAAGTCCAGATTCAACTCCATAATGAAACTCATCAGAAAAACCTTGAGTTCTATTATTAACCCCTACGTATGCTTTTGTATATGCTGATTTAGAGAATAATGAATACGAGGTTCCTGCATCAATAGTAATTAATTGGTTAAATTCTCCATCTCCAGTTTGGAAACTACCATCACTCCCTGCTTTGTTTTTTCCTGTGGGTAAACCTAGCTTTAAAGTGGTTGACAAGGCTAAATAATTCTTTTTTATCAAACCATACCTTAATCCAACATCAAGATCTCCAATAGCATTCACGGCTTCACCTGCTTGTAATACATTTCCGTTGGTACCAGAAATTTGAGCATTTTGATAAATTCTTGTCAAAAAGGGAACGTAAGTAATAAGATCTAGTTTGTTAGAAACACCATACTCCCCATAAAAACTTAATGTAAAATTCCCTCTTGTTGCATTAGGATCTATGTCTCCTGAACTTGTATAATGCTGATCGGCAATTAATGACCAAGCCGACAATTTATAATATCCATTTCCTTTTCCTTTGTTCCATTGAGCGTTACTTTGTTGATAGATAAACAAAACACAAAGGACTATAATTGATTGTAAATATTTCATAAAATTTTATTTATCTGTAATAGTGGCTTTACCTACAAGAATAGAAAAAGGTCTACACCATTGTACCAAATATTGATAATCATTAATACCTACTCCATTTAATGTATAGGTAAATGCTCCTTTGTAATGAGTTCCATCGGCATCATCATAAGCATCAATTTGCAATGCATTTGCTAAAGAGTTTGGGTTGTTGGTTAAAAACAAAGCAAACCCGGGCAAGCTTTCATCTGCCACATAATTATCATCAAGTATTATTTGTATTCCGTTTGTTGTTTTCCTTATTTCAAAATCCCCCGCAGCATCGTAAGAAGAAGTGGGGGCTAAAGTTCCTTTTTTAGATATTTCTGAAGAAGGTTGCTCTTCATCATTACTTACAATTATGATAACACTATCAGATAAATTACCTGAATTCCCAATGGTATTGGCTGTTATGGTTGCTGTTCCTTCTTTTTCAGCCTTAATATTGTTTGTTGCTGCATCTATAGACAAAACCAATTCATTAGAGGTTTCCCAAGTAATTTGCTTGTTTTCTATATTACCAACATTGTTAAAATAAGTAGCTTCTAGTTTTACAAAATCTCCAACCTTTAAAGTACTAATACTACTTGTTATTCTAACCTCATCTTCTATAAAGTCATCCACAATATCTTCTTGTATACAAGACGTAAAAAATAATAAAGTTGTAAAAGCTAAAATATATTTTAACATGGTGTTTATTATGTTTAGTTCTTGTTTTTGGTCGACTCATTTATGATTTGTTTACAAAAAGTAATATCATTAATTTATAAACACAAAAAAGGTTTAGACTAGTCTAAACCTTTTTGATAAGAAAAAATTGATTTTATTTTTTTACAATAAACTTCCCTTTTCCTATAGTATTACTCCCTTCATGTATAGTATACATATACAAACCATTTGGTATAGCTGTATTATATACTACTGTGTTGTTGTTGGTGTTTACATTCATTATTTTTTGATCTACCAACATTCCTGTCATATTGTAAACTTTAATTATTGCTGTATTTGTTTTTGCCTGAACACTAATAGTTGCTTGATTACTAAAAGGATTTGGATAGACTTCATTTTGAGTAAAATTATCTATAAACGGAGTGCTTAATACTTCTTTTACAAGATGTGTATTTGTAAAAGCTACATCTTCTACATTTAACTCAAATGTTTCAAAGCTTTTTCCATTTCCATTTAAAGAAAAAACAACACGTTTTACATCTTCTATACTAGCGCTTTTTCCATTGTTATTTTTAAAATCACTAATGGCAATGGTATGAACCGTTTCTGCGTTACTTGCTGGTACTATATAACTATATCTATCTTCCCAATTTTTTAAATCACTTTGCATTAAAATTAATTCTATAGCATGTGTATTGGTACTTTTAAACTCAATTGCATTGTAACTGTTTAACCTAAAACTTTGATCTCCTGCCAACACTTGTCTAAATGTATTTAAAGTGTTTTTAATAGTTCCAGACACATGTATATTTCTTTCTATGTTATATATTCCTTCTACCTCCTCTTTTACTTCATTTTGACTTATGGTATAATTATTTAATTCTGCTCCAGATTCTAAATAATCTACTCCCCAAGGACCATCTGCTAAGTATAATGCATCCATTTGTTGTGTGTTGTTACTTTTTACAGATATACCTACATCAAATAACTTTCCAGTTTGTACAACTATTTCATCTAATCTACTACCTGTTAATGCTACTGTTTTTTGTAGTTCTTCAAAATTAGCGTGTTCTGTTTTTTTAATGTTTGCACTAAAATTTAAATTTTGAGTTTTAGCGTTGTTTATAATGTTTAAATATATTTTTCCGTTTTTGTAATATCCTGATTTTACAAATACTTCTGGTATTTTTTCTGTATCTGGATTACTAAACACCTCTCCATTAGCATTAAACTTATCTATAATTTTGTTTGCTATTGCAAATACTTGAGCATTATTACCTCCCCATACTTGAAAGTTATAATAAGTTCCTTGTGGATATTGATCTATATTCCAAAAACTACACAATTCATACTTGTTTAAAATTTCAGTTTCTCTTATAGAAAAAGTAAGTGTGTTTTCTAATTCACCACTATCTCTAAGAATTTTTGAATGGATAATTTGATGACCTCTAACATTTACCAACCTAACATCTTCTAAACTAGCATTGTTTAATCTATCGCAAATAGCTTTTGTATGATCGTAAACTCCAGTGGTACTATAAGAAGCTAAGGCTGCTGCAATTCTATTCTCTCCATTGTAATAATCTACAGAATAAACTTCTTCTGCATTGGTAATAGCTACCAAATCTTTTGGACTAGAAACATAAGATTCTTCTGTTCCAAACATTGCAGTTTCTGGAATGTACTTTTCTAAAGTATTAGATGAAGATGAAGTTTTCATGATTTGATAAGTTCTTACACTCATTTGCTTAGCCTTAGTGTTTATAGCATTTTGTTTTACACTACGTATAAAATTACGACTTGCTATTTTTTCGGCTAAAGTTCCGTTACTTTCTAAACCTCCATTATTTGCAGATGTTACATTGTTAGCTGAACTTACTTTGTTTATGTTATCTGAAACAATAGCCTCGTATGGAGTTGCTGTTACATAAAACACCGCATCATTAAAATCTTGATCACAAGAGGCATAATCTCTTCTAATATCTTCAAACCCTAAAATAATTCTTTCATTTTCTGGATCTTCTAGCAACACGTTGTGGTTACGTAAATTTGCATCGTTCTCTGGATTGTAGTCTGGGTTAGAAAAAACTTGCCATAAACCATTGGTTACTTGTCCCTTCCATCCATTTGCCAACAATACCCAACCAATGCTTGTACCTGCTTCAAACTCACCAATTTTTACCTTATCACCTGGAATTAAACTCCCCCCACTGTATAATTGAGATACGTTTGGAAAAATAATAGTAATATCTTCTGCATTTGGTTTTTGAGCATTTTCATCGTTGGTTTTATAAGTATAAAATCCTAATACATTTTTATATCCAGCTCCTTCTGTTACATATGTAATAAAAACTTCTGCACGTTGACTAATATGAATATCCGTATCGAACCCAGAACTAATATAATGTGGATTAAAATCTGGAACAGGATATCCTTCTGGTAAAGCATTACTAATCATGCTTAGTGTTTCCACATTAATATCATCTGCAACATCCATTAAATACTCTGGTGTTCCGTCAGAAGTATAAGTTCCTAAATAATTATAATTTTGAGCTTGTATTCCAAAAATAATCCCAAATAAAGCAGTTGTTAAAAGTAAAATATGTTTCATCGTTCTGTTTTTTTTATCAAAGGTAAGCTGTCTATACAGCTATTTTTGAACAGATTAGATGAGTGGCAAATTACTATCGGTAAGTGGTATAAATTCTTCTGTTTACCTATAACTAAAAAGCATTTAAACTCTTTTTACCTATACGATTGGCTACGATTGCCAAAATAATGATCTGACTTATATGATACATCATTACAGGTAATAAATACAAACTAGCACTAGAGTTATTGGCAAAAATAATATGAATCATTGCAGATGCGTGTACCAATGACTTTTTTGTACCACAAAAAGTTGCTGTTATTCTATCGGCTAAAGAAAGTTTTAGTTTTAATGATATAAAATAAATAACTCCTATTACTAACCAAAACAAACACAACACCGTTATAAACAACATTAACAAACCTACCAAACTTACTCCTTTAAACATATTAGCTAATATTGATGTACAAAAGCTAGCATAAACTATTAATACTATAATTGTTTTATCAAACAATGCAATTTTAGCACTATTCTTTTTAGCTATGTGTCCTAATTTATTATTAAGCAGTAAACCTATAACTAATGGCAATAATATTTGAACAATAAGTTTTAAAAAAACATTACTTAAAGACATAGAACCAGATTGTTGAATAAATAAACCTATCCAAAGTGGTGTTACAAAAGCACCTATAACTCCCGATATACTAGCATTAAAAATGGCTCCAGGAACATTCCCTTTGGCCAAAGAAACCATAACAACCGATGATGAAACTGTTGATGGCAATGCTGCTAAAAAAAACAAACCAATCCAAAACGAATTACCTACCAAAGGAGTTAATACAGGCTTTAGGCCCAAAAGCAATAACGGAAATAGTAAAAAGGTACTTAACTGAATTAAAACATGTAGTCTGTAATTTTTTAATCCTTGAGTAACTTCGGTAAAAGACAATTTTAATCCGTAAAAGAAAAAAATAAAACCTATACCCACTTCTGTTATTTGCTTTAAATGAATAATTCCTGCTCCGTTAGGAAAAATAAAAGCGGTAAGAATGGCCAAAAATAAGGAGAGAATAAACTTGTCTATTTTTATGTTCATAAGGTTGAGAAAAACACAATATTTTATATTGTTTAATACTCCTGCAAATATATTTAAATACATCATACAAGCACATATTTAAACTATACGAGCTAAGGCAAACTTTATAAGCCATATATATTTGTTAGTATATCAACCCTAAAAAAATATTATGAGAATTACACCATATTTATCATTTAACGGACAATGCCAGCAAGCAGCAAACTTTTATACTTCTATTTTTGGAGGTGAAATCATTTTAAAAAACACCTATAAAGATGCAAAAATTGACATACCTGAAAACTATTATGATAAAATTCAGCATTTAGAAATTAAATCAAAAAAGTTTCATTTGATGATGTTTGATGCCACTCCTGACACACCACACACCAATGGAAACAACATTCATTTGGCTGTTGATGTAGATTCTAAAGAAGAACTAAAAGTTGTTTTTGACAAACTAAGTAAAAAAGGTACAGTGCACACACCGTTACAAGAAACCTCATGGAATGCTATTTATGGAAGATGTACCGATCAATACAATATTCATTGGATGGTAAATTTTAAAAAATAATGATAACAAAAAAAATTGATGATGAATACAAATAATAAAAAGTTAACAGATATTTTAGAAAAATTAATAGACGGAGAAAAAGGATTTAAACAAGCAGCAAACAACATTGTTGACAAGCCAAGGTTAAAAAACTTTTTTCACGATAAAGCTCTGGAAAAATCACAATTTATTAGTGAATTAAAAACAGAACTCCAAACCAAAGGAATAAATACAGAAATTGATGGCAGTAATACAGCCTCGGTACACAGAGCCTGGATGGATATAAAAGCTGTGATATCATCTAACAACGAAGAGGCCATGCTAACAGAAGCTGCAAATGGTGAAAAGGCGGCTGTAAAAGATTATCAAGAAATATTAAACAACCAACATCTTGATTTACAAACTAGGGCTTTGTTAGAAAAACAAAAATCTACCATTGAAAAAGGAATTTCTAAAATGGAATTTCTAGATCATTTAAAAACCTAATTTTTACTGTTTATTACCAACTAAAAAAAGGAGCTAGTTTGTTAACAAACTAGCTCCTTTTTTTAGTTGACTTTTTGGATTAAAAACACATCACTTGGGTTTACTTCTAAACCTTTTAAAAATTGTTTTTTAGCCTTGTTAACATCATTAACTTTTAGGTAAGCCTTCCCCAAACTTTTATACGTATTTACGCTATTAGGATAATATTGTTGATTGAGTTTTAACAACTCTATTCCGTTTTCTATCCGTCCTATTTCTATACAATAATTAGCAATCCAATCAATTCTGGCTTCTTCGGGCTTTATGTTAAACCCTAAATTTTTAGAAATTTTATTAAAATTCCTTTTTACAATACTTGGATCTTGTGCCACCATTTTTACAGGCAATTGATACCCCTTAAAAATATACCTTAATCCATAATATTCACTAGGTAAAGAAACTGTTCCGTGATCGTCATTCTCAAAAAATTGATAAGACCATTGCAAACCACTTTGATGGTCATTTTCTAAAACCTGTCTAAAAGATTGAATAGCTCTTTCGTGCCAACGTGCCGTATCTTTTGGAGTTGGTTCATCGTACCCTTGAGATATAAAAAGCCTTTTATTTGTATAATCTTTAGTCTTTAACTTTTTTTTAGCTTGTTGTAAAACATATTTATTATCCCACCAAACACTTGGATCTATAGCAATGTAAGCGTTAAACAATTCAGAACGAGACAACAAAGTGTTTAACACTGTTAAACCTCCAAAAGAATGACCTATAAGTGTTTTATAACCGTTGGTTCTGTATTTTTTGTTAATAAAAGGCATTAGCTCCTTTTCTAAAAAATCTAAAAAAAACGTATTTCCTCCTGTATTTGGAAATTTAAATGTTTGTCCTAATTGTGACTCTTTCACCTCTGTTGGTGTTAAGTCTCTTGCCCTATTTTTTGTGGTTAAAATTCCTACAAAAATCATTTCGGGCAACATACCATATGGACCTTTGCTTAAAAACTCATGAATCCCTGTTAGAGAGTGAAAATGTCTATCTCCATCTAAAAAATAAACAACTGGATATTCTTGTGGAGCATAAATAGAATCATTGTAATTAGATGGTACAGAAACCCAATATTCTCTTTCTTCATCTAATATTACTGAGTGTATTTTATACTTTTCACCTATTTCTATTTTTGTTTGTGCAAAAGAATACTGATAGAGGTAAATGACAAGTATGATTGATAATATTTTTTTCATTTGATATAAATAATTTAGAGGTAATTTTATGTTTTTACTTTTTCTTTTTTCTTCTTCCCAACCAGATTATAAAACCGGTTATAGATAATGAAGTTGCAATAATTCCCACCACAAACGTAATAATTTTGCCTATTTGCCCCCACCATTGTCCCATGTGAAGTTGCCATACATAGTTCTCTACTTTTTCATGTGTAACCTGTTCTTTTGTAAAAGATATTTCTTTACCTGAATACCTATCATAAACAGTGGTTTTTAAATTTTCTACACTTTTTAACCCAGGTTTTCCTGTGTTGAAAGCATAAGCTCCTAATTGGTCTAATTTATACACCCAAATATTTAACTCCTTGGTATTTGGCTGCTGTTTAAAAGTATAATCTGCCAAGGCTATCATATTTTTAGAAACCTTTGTACTATCAGCCTTGGGCAAATGATCTTGAATTCCACTAGCCCCACCTCCAGAAACTTTCACTGTTAAGTCCATTAATGGATGGAAGAAAATTAACAATCCTGTTAAACTTAAAATAATACAGATTGGTAAACTATAAAAACCTAATACATTATGTAAATCATAGTTTAATCTTTTAAACTTAGCTGTCCATTTAATCTTAAAACTTGCTTGTTTGGTTGTTTTTGTCCATTTTTTTGGCCACCACAGAATTAAGCCTGTAACACAACCTATAAAAAAAACAATGGTAGCAATAATAACAATCCATCCACCTATTTTACCGGCTAACAACTGAGCATGTAAATGAGCTGTGATATAAAAGAAATAAATGGTATGATCTTCTTTTAGTATATTTCCCGTATATGGATCCATATAAATCATCATTAAATCATGAGTTTTTAAATCAAAAACCCTTAACCTAATACTCCTATTTGGATTTTTATAGAATACTATTTCTGACAATTTATAATTAGGATTTACCTCTAGCAGTTTTTTAAAAATATTCTCATGTGATATTTTGTTTTCTTGAGGTTTTACATACAATGCATCTCCTGCCGATAGTTCCATAATTTCATCAGTATACACAATCATAGTTCCTGTAATACACACAAAAACAATAATAATTCCCGATACCAAACTTGGCCACAAATGCAACCAAGAAACCACTTTTTTAAAAGTACTTTTTCCTTTCTTTTTTTTCATGATAGAAAACTTTAAAGAGGCTATCTAAAAAGTATTCAAAAACGTCAAACTGAAACAAGTTCAGTTTGACGAAATTTTCACTTTTTAGACCGCCTCCTTAGATTATGATATATGATTACTGCTTAAAACTTATAGGCAAAACTTACTACTGTATTTTTTGTTTTTTGAGGCTGTACATAAGACCCCATATTGGCCCAGTATTTTTCATCGGTAAAATTATTTAGCTTCACTCCAATTCTATAGTGTGGCTTGTCTAAGAAAATAGATGTGTTTAATACGGTGTACCCTGGAGATAAAAGTGTATTTCTATCATCTACATAAGATTCACTTATTTTATTTCCTCCAACTCCAATTCCTAACCCTTTTACAATTCCGTATGGCACTTTATAACTTGTCCAAAAATTAATGGTTGTTTTGGGAGCTGCATAGGGAGTGTTCCCTATAATAGAAGCATCTCCTTCTACAAATTCGCTATTGTTATTTGCATAACCTGCCACAATATTCCATCCTTTTATAGGATTGGCAATTAGTTCTATTTCAAAACCTTGGCTGCTTTTTTTACCATCTTGTATTTGAGACCAAACTCCTCCATTATTTACATATCTAACCGCATCATTTACAGTAATATCATAATAACTAATGGTAGTACTTAGCTTACCATTAAACAACTCTGCCTTAATACCTCCTTCTGCTTGTGTAGCATATTCTGGTTTTAATTGTACTGGAGTTCCTGATGATAAATCTGGAGCTACATTGGTAAACCCATTCATATAATTAGCAAAAACAGACACTTTATTTTTGATGATTTGATATACAGCTCCAAACTTTGGGGCTACATAATTTTGAGTATAATCATTCTCTTTATCATCATAATGATCGAATCTTAAACTTGCCATTACCGATAATTGATCTGTAAAATTAATTACATCCGAAGCATAAGCACTATAACTTGTTTGATCTCTTTGTCCTATTCTAAAAGCAGTAGCATTTCCTAATAAATTTTCATATTCTTTAGGATTAAAATCTGGAGTTGGATTACTAGCACTTACCTGATCATAAACCAATTGAGTTCTTCTGTAAGGTGTTTGAGTATCAAAATAATCTACCCCAATCAATAATTTATTTTTAAAGCTTCCTATATTAAACTCTCCAATAAAATTTTGTTGAAATTGAGTTACATAAAACTGACTTTCAATATTCATAATTCTACGATCTGCTGTGGAATTATCTTGAAAGTCTAAGAACAAATAATTGGTTCCGTTATCTGAATTACTAGAAGACAATACTGTTTGCGATGTCCAATTATCAGAAATTTTATATTTAGCCTCTGCAAAAACGCTATATGTAGACAACTCATTGTGTAAATAGTCACTTCCGTAAGAATGTTTAAAATCATAATTTAAATCATCCATAGATGTTAAACCTGCTGAACCAGGATTAAAATATACACTTGGAGATTCTGATTTGTATATTTCAGCTTCTATGTTCATTGTTAACTTATCGGTTGCTTTGTAGGTTAATGCTGGAGCTACAAATAAATTCCTAGACAATCCCGCATCTTGAAAACTATGTTCATCATGCTTTGCTGCATTGATTCTAAACAATAAAGTTTTTTCTTTATTTAATGCAGTGTTTAAATCTACCGTTAAACGAGACAACTGGTTACTCCCTGTTAAATATCCTATTGAACCCCCAAAGTTTTCGTTTGGCTTTTTGGTTACCTTGTTAATTACTCCTCCATAAGAAGACACCATACTTGTACCAAATAAAGTTCCTGAAGGCCCTTTTATTACTTCTATACGCTCAATATTTGCTTGATCTGTACTGGTTCTAAAAGAAGTTCCAATTCCATTTCTCATAGCGATATCTGCACTGAAACCTCTTAAATATAGGTTTAAACCAACACCTCCAGAACCTATTCCTTGCATTACATTACTAATACCAGGAGCATTTTGTAAAGTACTTTGTATATCTGTAACCTGTAACTCTTCTAATAAACCTCCAGTTATAACCGAATAAACTTGTGGGTTTTCTAAATTAGACAACGGTAAACGAGATACATATTCTGTTTGTTTTTGATCGAATTTATTTTTTCTCTGAACCTCTAGAACCACCTCTTGTAATTCTTCTCCTGTTACATTTAATACAATGTTATTAACAGTGTTAACTATTCCTTGTTGTACAATAATGTCTACAGATTTTGTTTCTAACCCTAAAAGAGAAAAAGTTAAAGTATGATCGCCAACACTTACGCTATTTATTTCATAATTTCCATTTTCATCAGAAACAGTTCCTTTATTCGTGTTTTCTACCAATACGTTTACAAAAGCTGCTGCTTTGTTATCGTTGGTAAAAATTTTACCTTTAATAGCTCCTTTGTCTTGTGCAAACATAAATTTGCTTGCAAATAGACAAACCAAAATCAGTAGTTTTTTTAGCATGAATAGTTTAGTTAAGTAGTTTTTCATTTTTATTACTATTATTATTTAGATTTATTATAAATTGAATATTTTTGCAAATGTATACCACACAAACACAGAAGTGTTAACGCAAAGAGTTTTTTAAACAACGCATATGGACAAAATGAAATCTATTTTAAAAAGTTCAATTTTTGAAAATGGTGTTTTAATTAAAACATTTAACAAAAATTTTAAAGTGAATGGTTACCAAGAAGATCTGATAAAGGTTGATAACAATAGTGAACAAGGTATATTTACTGAAATTGCTATTGATGGTCTTAGAATAGTTATTAGAGATTTAAAAACCAAAGACCATACAATAAGAGTACAACATAACTTTCCGTTTTTTAAACTTCAGTTTGAAATTGAAGGCTCTAGTAATTATATGCCTTTAAATAAAAAATCAACTCAAATATACATACCAAGTGGTCATTATAATTTATTCTACTTACCCCATGTAGATGGAGTTTTACATTATAAAACAAATTACAGAAAGACCTTAGAAATTATGTTTACCGAAAAATATATTCATAAAATTATAGGAGATGACTTTAAAAAAACATTGTTAGAATTTGGAAAAGCCATTACAAAACAAGAATCTTTTTTAATGTGGAAAACAAGCAACCCCATAACACCAGAATTGCAATCTCAAATTGATAAAATTATAAATTGTAAATATCCCAAAGAATTAAAAAAGCCTTATTTAGAAGCTAAAATAAATGAATTGTTAATTTATTTATTAGCTCAAACAAATAGTGAAAAATCAGATAAAACAGTGTGTCCAATACACAAAGAGACCTATACTAATATTATAAGTATTGAATCTTATATAAAACAAAACCTCCACAAACCTTTAACTATAGATGAGTTGGCTTCTCATTTTGGAATGAACAAATCTAAACTAAAATATGATTTTAAAACAGTATTCTCTTCTTCTATATTTAAGCACATTACACAACTTAGAATGGAAAAAGCAAAACATTTAATTGTAGAAAAAAACTACAATATTACAGAAGCATCGTATGAGGTTGGATACAAACACTCACAACATTTTACGGTTGCTTTTAAAAAAACATATGGCTATTTGCCAAGTAATTTAATTAAACACTCCTAAATAAAAAAGCCCGCATTACTCTCAACAATACGGACTTTTTGTCTAAACTAACAATCTAAATTCTTTTAGTGTACTTAATTATTTATAAAGGGGTGGATATAATTGTTACAATTGCATTTTTAGGTATTGTAATTTCTTCGTTATTTATATTTTGATGGGTTAAATTATTTTCAGCATTGGTTATATAAACATTTGTGTTTTTATAATAATTGTTTTTAAAACGTAGCTTTACATAAGCGTTAACTGCATTACTATTTACAATTACTGTAGTAATATTTTTGTTTTTTTTGTTTTTATAGGATGATACCAATAGCTTTTCACTATTATTTGTATTGGTCTCTATTCTAACATCATTTGGTCTTATAAATCGGCTATAATTACCTAATGCCCACAACATTTTACTTTCATAAAAACTACCATCATTTTTATTTTTATCAATATAAATCAATCCATCTTTATAATTATAAGGAGAAATAGCTAACCACCATTGCCAAGAAGAAGCTTGGGCAAACACCAAATCATTATGAATGACTTTTGCCAAATACAAAGCCGATGTCATGCCTAAATCTCTTCTATTTCCATCAATATCACCGTTATTATCGCCTAAAATGCAATATTCAGACATCCAATATTTTAAACCTGATATTTTATGAAGATCATTAAAAAGTTGTTTTCTTTTATTAACTGCAATAGTATTGGGGGAAGTTGTAAAATAACTGTGTCCTGAAATGGTATTACTTACATGAGACAAATTCCCTATATAATTGGTTGATTTAGATTTAAAAAATGCATCTATTTGATTAGATCTAAATGGCTTATCATCTTTGCTAAACAAATAATCAATCTTAGCTGCTTCTGCAATATCTATTTTAGTATTTAAGTTTTTATCTGCTAAACTTTTATTCAATGCTTTTGTAATACCTGCAATATCATTATTAGTAAAAGGTGTTCCTTCTTGTCCACCATCAGACCAATCCCATTGAGGTTCGTTTATAGGACTAATATAATCTACAGGTAAACCTATTCTTTTAAAATGATTGGTTATTGTGGTTAAGTAATCTGCAAAAGCAGAAAATTCACTTTTATCTAAATTAGGAATAGATTTAAATGCATAAGCTTTTTTATTTTTAGTAAGGTGTACAGGTGGACTGTTAGCAAACAACAATAGTTTAGAGACTCCTCTTTGTTTAGCTGCTTTGGCAAACCATATTTGTCCTTTTTGCTTGCTCCAGTAATACGTACCGTTTGATGCTAAAAAAGATTCTGCTCTCCTCCATTCATCTTTAATTCCGCTCTCCCTACCTTGCTCTGCACTACCTGCTCCAATATTAAATCGCCAAATAGACAAACCAATGCCTTTAGGGTTGTTATTTTTGTCTAACTCCGTACTAAATAATAAATCAGCTATTGCTTCTTTTTTTTGCAAAGGCCAGTTACCAACAAATTGAGTTGACCAAGCATCTGAAGCTCCAAAATGATCTATGGTTTGGTATTCTTTACTAACATCAATTTTTACAATTAATGTATCGTTAATTTGATTGTTTTTTAATGTATTGCCATATACAGAGCCAACCAACACACATAAAATCAGAATAAGTATTTTTTTAAATATCATATTAAAAAATTAGAATCATTTTAAGATGTCCAAATTTCTTAATATTTCTATGATTCTAACGGGGCTAAATCCACAAAAACTAAGGGGTAAAATATAGTTTGTATCCATTTTTATCCCTTTTATTGCTAAAAATTGTTTTTTAAACATGATTAAAAAACAAATATTACATACCTTAAAAGCATCAAAAAAACACTATCAATTCTTAATTGATTTTTAATGAAAATCTTGAAAAAAATATTTTTTATACTTGTTTTATTTAGCAGCACTTTAACAAATGCCCAGCAAAAAAAAATAGATTTTGGAATAAATTTATCTGGTTACGAAAGATTTTGGGAAAATAAAAAACGAGATTATAAAGATATTATTACTGATATTGATGACTTATATAATCAAGGAATAACTGATATTAGACTACCTGTTTCTTTTGAAAGTCAATTTGAATTACAATCTAAAAAGCGTTTCTTAAGAGAGTTGGTCAAAATTATAAAGCATGTTAAGAAAAAAAACATGACTTTAATTATTTGCTACTTTGATTATAAAATGGACAAGAATACCAATTTCACTAACATTGATACATTAAAAGAAAATTGGAAATACATAGCAAATAAATTAAAAAAATATTCAAATTATATAGCTTATGAAATTGTTAATGAACCAAACTTATATCCTCTTCAATGGGATTTCGTAGTGCATGAAATTATTAATGAAATAAGAAAAAAAGATTCTAAAACTAAAATATTAATAGGTGCTACCAACTACAATAGCATTTATGAATTATCTAGAACAATACCATACCCGTATAATAACATTGTTTATATATTTCATTTTTACGAACCTTTTATATTTACACATCAAGGAGCTAATTGGGTAGGAGACCAAGTACAAACGACCAATATTCCTTATCCTTATGATTCTATTAATATGCCTAATATAAATTTAAAAACAATAGGAACTCCAGGTGAAATTAATTATAAAGATTACAAACATATGGCTAACAAAACAGCTTTAAGTCATAAAATTAATATTGTAGTAGCCTGGGCAAAGCAACACAATGTTCAATTATGGTGTACAGAATTTGGCACCATTGGTTCTATACCTGTAAATGATAGGTGCAATTACTTTAAAGATGTTATTTCTATTTTTAAAGAGCATAACATTAAATGTTATTTATGGGAATATAAAGGCAATTTTGGTATACACAACAACAATGCTTTGCTAAATTGTTTTTAGTTATTTAATAACTTCTATTACCCTAAAAGTTTTACACACAAACACTACTTTACTTCTATAACTATTATATCCTTTGTCTGTTTTTTTTATTTCCTCTAAGTTTACATTTACCTTATCTAAATAATAAAACGGAGATTTTGTATTAGATAAAATAATATAATCACAATATTTTTTAGGATTGTAAAGAGCCTTTTTAAAATCTACCGACTCATTTGATATAAAAACATTGTTCTTTCCATTGTAAGCTATTAAAGGATACATAATAGATTTATCACATAAAATAACAGATTTTTTAGGAGTGTTCAGATGTAAAAACCTTCCACCATTTTTATACTGCAAAAGCTCATTATTTTGTTCATCGTGTATTACATTGTCAAAGTAAATTTTTTCAGATGTAAAAGAAGAACCTTCTAAATATTTATATTCTCCATAAATACTTATTAAAAATACAATTGCATAACTAAAATAAATTAGTGTTTTTTTTCTTTCGTCATCTGTTGTAGTTACTATAGAAGCAATGGCTGTTGAGATAATAATTACATAATAAAACAAGCTCATATATTCTATTTTACTATCTCTTAAAAGCACATATAACAGCAATGGTACAGATAGCAAAAGATATAATTTTAATCCTTTTTTATAGCTTTTGATGAGTTCAAACAAATAAAGAGGCATAATAAAAACCAATAAATCTAAAAAAGAAAAATCGTTTACTGCTTTATTATTCTGCTCTGTTATAAAATCTACCCCTAAAATACTTAACGACTTATTTCCATTCCACTTAGCCCCCACATCATTATAAAAATAAAAATAATCATTACCCATTAAGTAATTTGTAAATAAATATAGTACTAGTGTTACTACAGGGAAAAAACCAATAATAAAAACCATTGAATTTAAGTGTCCCATAAATTTTCTTCTTAAAGAAATATGTTGGGTAATTTTTACAAACTTAACCACTACAGGTGATGACAATCCTTTTACCCCATAGACACTAAACACAAATACATGAAAGAATATAATAAGTAAGATCCACAATATTCTATGATCTAAAAAAACAGCCAAACTCAACACAATACTAAGAATGGTAATATGATAAGTTGTAAATTTTTTTATGTAGTTAAATAAATAATAAAAGATGCAAAAATAAAGTATATAAAAAGCATAAACTGATGTTCCAGAAGTAGCTGCATATATGGTTATTGGACTAAAAATAAAATACAGAAATAATAATACCTTAATGATTTTATTATTTTTTTGTCCAACCATAGTTACCAAAATGGTAGTAAACAAAGATGTATAAAACACCGATGCAAAAAAAGGAGCATCTACCGTACTAAACACTACAAAAGGATATGATAACAAGTTTGTTAATAAAGGATAAGACATAAAAAAGTCTTTAACCAACTCTCCTTGAGCACTAAACAATTTATTTAAATGATAGCTAGTAAATAATGGTTCAAAATTTAAATAACCTTTTTCTCTAATAACTGTAGTTATAAAACCATAAAACACTATATATACAAACCATATAATAAAAAATACAATTGTAGAACTTTTTAACTTTATCTTCCCCATACCTTTTTTATTAATTCTTTTTTTTGGTTAAACCATGATTGGTTTTTTCCCAATAAAAAGGTTTGGTTATTAATTGGTGTAAACCCTTGTAAGCAGAAATTGAATGCATAAGCCAATAAACAGGATTGGCTATTGCGTATAGTATTAACGAATATGAGCTTCTTTTAAAAATAGCTATCATATTGGTATAAATCATAATTAAGTTCCCAGAAGTAAAATTAATTAATGAAATAATAATTAACCAATCAGGAAATAACAGTTCTATCCATTTACTTTTAAAACAGATATAAATTAGTAAAAACAATAGTAAAATTGGGTAACTTAAAAAAGTAAATACCGTTCCTCCAATAAAGAACTGAAATCCAAAAAAACCTCTAGCTCCAATAGATTTATATAATTTTATTGGATTACGCATATGCACCAAATAGGTTTGCATATATCCTTTAATCCATCTTGATCGTTGTCTAATCCAATTAAAAAATTCATTATTAGCCTCTTCATAAGTGGTAGAATCTAACACTGTAATTTTATAATCTTTGGCATAACATCTCAGTCCTAAATCGGCATCTTCGGTTACATTAAAACCATCCCAACCACCAAGTTCCATCAATTTATCGTATTTAAAATGGTTACTTGTTCCTCCCAAAGGAATTGGAATTTTTAAACTATCAAGTCCTGGTAACATATAATCAAACCAGTAAGAATATTCTAACGTAAACATTTTGGTTAAAAAGTTTTCGCTCTTGTTAAAATAATTTAATGCACATTGAATAGCAATATAATCATCTGGCAATTTTTGAAACAATTTATACGTTTGTTTTAATTGATCGCTATCTGGAATATCCTCTGCATCGTATATAGTTAAATACTTTCCTTTAGAAAAGTACAAGCCATAATTACATGCTTTGGGCTTGGTTTTTGGTTGTGCATAAGGTATAATTATGGGTTCAAAATTGGTAGGAAACTCCATTTGCTTAACCGCATTATACGTCATTTCATCATCAGACTCAATAAGCAATTTGGCATCTAATTTTTCTATAGGATAATCCAAACTATTTAAATTCCAAACTAACTTTTTTATGACCTCTGATTCTTTAAATACTGGTAAGTGTATGGTATAAATAGGTAAATCTTCATCTTTAATTAAGTCTATTTCTTCCTTACTTACTTTACTCTCTAATTCTGTTTTAGACCCATGTATGGTTAACATAAATTTAAAGAGAATAGAGCCCAATAAAAATAGGTTTAATATTAAGTTAGCCCCTATTAAAGTATCTATAAAATTAAAAAACAGAAAGATTAAAAAGATACAAAACATAACCCCCAAGGCAATTACCTGATGTAAGGTAAAAGTTTCTATGGCACAACTTGTAGGATCGTTTTCATATAAATGAAAAACCGATTTATGTAAAATTTCTCCTCCGTATTTTAAATGAAGAGCTTTATTTAAATCTAGCTCATTCATTACAAAAATATTAGAAACAACAACCTCTAACTCTTCTTCTACCAATCTAATATTGTTAATATCTGATGGGTCTGCCACTACAAAAGCAACTGTATTGTTGTGCTCTATAGGAAATATTAATGTATTTAAAAATAAATTAAATCGTTCATGTGTATTAGAAAAAGACTTATAACTATCTATATTATCAAAATCAATATTATAGGTAGGTAAATTAAAGCTTTCTAAGACCTTATTATAATGAAAACGAGAGATAAATCCGTGATTTAAAGCTGTTTTTAAAAAAGATTTGTTAAGGTTTATTTTAATTCTTTCAATTTTAGCCACTTGCTTTTGAGTAAGCAACTGACTCTCTACAAATAACTCTTTTCTGTAAATGTTAATGTTATAATCGGCCATAACATTTACAATTTAATTACACTAAATATTTGCCATCCGCTACCTACTGCAACATTTCTATTCCACACATCTTTAAAACCTCCTGCATATAAGGCAAAACGTGGAGAAAATTCATACCCAAAACTTAACGTTGTTTTTATAATATCAAAATTTGTAACTACTTGAATATTATTTTGCGAAACACTAAAATCATCACCTCTTGAAAGAAAGACATCTACATCTCCTAAAACAACAAATTTATTGGTAATTCTATATCCTTGAGAACCATATAACTTAAATTGATAAGGCCCTCCAGGATAAAATACTTTTACCCCTAACTCTAATTGATGAAAGTTTCTATTGATATTCATCCATTTAGCATTTCCAGAAATATTAATTTTTACTTCGGTACCAAACCTATCAAAACCAACAAAAGGTCCTTTGTTATTATTGTACATGGGAATTACAGTAGTAAATGCTCCCATTAAATAATGATTATCTCCTAGTTTTTTTAAATGCATTTTTACTCCCAACTCAAAATCGCCTAACTCATTGTTTTTGTCTACCGTAAAATCATCTGCATAAGTACTTTGTACATATGGTAGGTTACCTATTAAACTTAATTTGTTAGCAATAATAGGAGCCGAAAAATATAGTTTATAAACATAGTTTTCATAAAAACCATTGTTGCTAAAACTTGTTTTTTCCCCTTCTTTATCTCTTTGACTATCTGTATAATAATGACTTACAGATGGAGATAGCAATACCTCTCCTTGGTTCTGTAACCATGGGTTTTGAGTATAACACACATAGGTGTTAAGAAATAGAAAGAGTATAAAAATCTTATTTAGCATTTTCAATTTTAGCTTTAGATTCTTTAGATTTTTGATAAATAAACACGAGTACTAAAATGAATAAAATCAACAAAACTAAAATGATGAACAGCCTGTATTTATCCCAAAAATCATCTAATAAATAATTTAAATAATTTTTATCATGATTGTCATTTAACACCCTTAAATCAAAAAAGTAAGAGTTTTCATCTTTAGACAAAATAACGTTTCCGGTATCTGATATGGTTTGTTCTCTTATGTTTGAAACCAATGATAATAATGTGGCCTCGTTATAGTTTTTAGGAATATTAACCAACATTATAGGAGTACCTTGGTGATAAAAAAGTTGGTTAACTCCCATACTTTTTTCATATTCAACATTAAAGAATGGATTTACTTCTTCTGACCTATATTCTACTGTATTATTTTTAAACTTTACAAAAGGAGAATCTCCATAGAATTCTGAAAACTTATCGCTATTTGAGCTAATAATAATTTTAGAAGTTTCTTTATCCTTCTCTAGATCTTTTAATGTTATATTTTTAATTGGAGGATAAATAAATCCAGACAATCCTGTTTCTCCTGGGTTTATAATATCTATCAATTCGGACACAGCACTTATTAATTTATGTTGTGGGTTTAAATCTGTATAAATAGTTATAGGTTTAGACTGAAAGTTTTCTGGAAATCTAAAAAAAGATAATGATGATGAAAGCTCATAACCAATAGGTTTAAAATATGAATTTACAATATCTATTTGTCCATAAAAATTAGCTGCAGCAACCTCACACATTCCTCCTTTTGGAATAAAATAAAACTCATACCTAAAGTTATTTTCTTGTTGCATGATTACATCATCAAAATCAAACCCAATATTTAACTCACCTGTACTGTTTAATTTGTACGAACTTAAAAAGTTATCATTAAAATACAGGTTAAAATATCCTTGTTCACCATCACTTAGTGGTCTGTACTTACCACTTATTTTTACCTCCATTTTTTTTACGTTAGACCCAAAGTTAGATCTTGGCATAGAAATGTTAGATTGTAAATATCCTATCCCTTGTAATACTCCATTTTGAGCTCCTAATTCTTTAAAGTAAATAGGTTCATAATCTTTCCTTTTTGGGATATCTAAAAGTTTTGCTTGTTTATTTACATAAACGTAATCTACATAAGAAGAATTTAATAAGTGTTTTTGTAACAAAAAATGAGCGGCTTTATTAAAGCCTAATTTACTTTTTCCTGTAACAATTATATTTTGTCCGTTATAAACATCTAAACTTATAGTATCTTTATACTGATCTCTGTAAACACTTACCAAACCAGTATCTTGTTTTTTTATACTTGGTAATCTTTCTACAATCTTTTTGCTTAACTTATTATAAGGAACTAAAATAATAGCTTGATCTATAACACTATTTTCATAGTCTTTTATACTTTTTATTTCTAACTCTAATCCATAAACTCTCTTAAAATAAAACTTTATGTATGAAGCGTATTGTATTTCATCAATATCATTTTTTTCAGACAAAACAATATATTTTATGTCTGGAATAGTAAAGCTGATGGTTTTTTTAATGATGTCTTTTTTGGTAGGTAAAATGTCATAAGAAAAATAAGAGTTTTCTGTTAACTTAATCCAAAAACCTCCTTCTGAATATATTTCACATATTTCATTCCCTATTTTTAAGTTGGTTTTTACAGTAAGTTTTATAAAACCAGAAACAATATATTTTTTCTTAATTGGTATTTTAAAATTAACCAATTGATTTTCATTTTTTAAAAAACGTGTTTCAATAGGAGTGTCTGCCAACAATATAGATATGTGGCTATTATCATGATTGATAACACTTGAACAAATAAATTCTAGGTTAATATAACTATTTAAAACATTAACATCTTCATTAACAGGAATGTAAATATTCTCCATTCCTTTAGATCCATTTATTGTAATTTCATCATTATAATCATATTCATTAAAATGCTCTACTATTTGGCTTAACGCATTTGTATGTATTCCTAAAAAAATTACGAATACAATTAAATAATACTTTTTCATTCTAATTAATTTTATTTGTGTTAAACTGTATTTTTAACTCATATCCCATATTTTTAGAAGATACATAGCTAAAATAACCGTTCATTTTTTCTGTTAATTGTTTAGATATTCTTAAACCTATCTTTACACTATCGCTGTGTTTTCTATAATCGTAATTTACAAATTCAACATCTCTAAAATAACTTTCAATTTCAGAAGTGTTTAATCCGTATGTTTTATTTAAAATACTAAATGAAACAGTGTCTTTAATATTATCTAGCTTTACTTCAATTTTATCGTTTTCTTCAGAAAAGATTACTACAAAATTTAAAATATTATACACAACAGTATTTAACATTCGTTCATTAGCAGTAATTAAACGATGAGAGTCAGTTATTTTTTCGGTAAACTGTAAATTCTTTTGTGATATTTGAGTTTTAAATGATTTATAAGTGTTTTCATACACTTTTTTAATATCAACAAAATCTACTAAAAAGTTTTGTTTGGCTGGATTTAAGTTGATAGGCTTAAAATAAATAGAACTTTGATTTCTTAAGTTCTGTAATAAAGCTCCTAAATTATCTATTTTAATTTTTTCTTTTTCTGAAGCATCCGATTTTATTTCTAATAATGTTTCGTCTATTTTATTTAAATCGGTACTAACTTGCTGAAACAAAAACTTGTATTCATTCTCTTTTTTTAAAACCTTTTGCTTTAATAATTTATAATTGGTGTTGGTCTCCGAAAGTTCATCACTTAAAAAACTAATTTTAACATCGGCACTTAATTGTGTTCTTATTCTTTCTATTAAAATACTTTTTCTTGTTTTTGGAAAAAACAGACTAATAAACCCTAATGTTAAAAAAACATAGCCTCCTTCATTTAACACCTTAAATGGGTCTACTATAATTCCTACATACCATAAAACACTAAAGGTTATAATAACAAGTGCATATTGAATAAAACTATTAATAATAGACCATATTGCAACGGCATTAAATCCCACAAACAAAGCAATTAATAAAGTTGTATACAGCAATCTATTACCTGTACTTGTGTAAGAGATTGAGGTGATTGCTAAAAAATTAAAACTAAATAATATTAAATGAATTAAAAGTATGGGAGTTCCGTACTTCTGTTTAAAGAGTTTATAAATAAAATAAAAAACAGTAAGTAAAAATAATTTTAGTAATACAAAATCTAACCAATCCTTACTTAAAATTAGGATATCTAAAATTATTGTAAGTAATATTACAGCATTTAAACTCCAAAAAATAGTGTTTCCTATCTTCCAAAATTCAAGTTGCAATTGTTTTTTTAGTTTAGCCTCCAATTTTTCCTTAATATATATTAAAAGTAATGTTATTTTTCTTTTTAAAAGTTAATCCACTTTATCTTTAAGTAAAAAAACACCTAATAACATTTTTTTTACTGCTATATAACAACACTTATTAAATAAAGTACGTACATTATTAAAACACAAACAATCTTACAAAAAAAGCATAACAAATGATAGTATTTTTTATACTTTTACTTAATAAATATATAGCACTATGAATATATTAATTGCAGAAGATGATAAAGTAATACTTGGTGCTCTTGAATTTTTCCTAAAAAAAAACAATCATCAAGTTAGGGTAGCCACAAATGGTAATGATGCCCTTCAAAAAATAGAAGAACAAATTCCTGATTTAATCATCACAGATATTATGATGCCTTATATATCTGGATTAGAACTTGTGAAAATAATTAAAGATAGACAACTTGATGAAATAAGAATTGTTGTATTAACTACTTTAGGACAAGAAGATGTTGTTTTAGAAGCTTTTTCTTTAGGAGCAGATGACTTTCTTACCAAACCTTTTACTCCTGAAGAACTTAACTTAAGAATACAAAGGTTTTCTTAAAAAACAAAAGTTATTAAGAGTTTTTATTTTATTTATCAATCAATATTTTAACGCAGCTGTTTCTTTTTCAAATTAATAAACTAGCCTATATTTCCAGCAAACTTATAACCAACAAAAAACCTCACTTTCAGTTTGTTTTTCTGTTTCTAATTTAATTCCGAAACTATACAATTTGTCATCCTTTTAACTTTATGTATAAATTTAAAAAAAACTAAACTTCCTATGAGTAACTCTTTAGCATAACTAACACCTACTATTTTCAACAAACAATAGGAAATAAGTCCATAAATTGGTTATCTATTTAGAAAAAAGAGCATTATTATTGGCTATTAATTGTTATTTAATGCTTTTAGGTGGTCAACACCAAACATACAAAATACTACAATACAGACAACTACACCTCCATATACACTTCTAAAACAGTTGCTTTCATCGTTTTTAATGTTACATTCTTTAAGCTTGCAGGTAGCAATATAGTTTCTCCTTTTATTATAATATAAGTATTATTATTACACTCAATCTCTAAAGTTCCATCTATACAGATGTAAATTACAAAAGAATCTAAATTTAAATAATCTTTTGTAACACTTCCATCTACATCTATAATATTAGTGGTAAAGTAGGGTGATTTCACCAAACTATTAAACTGATTTGTTTGTACAGTATAATCACTTTTATAACTATTGTGTACCTTGTAATCTATTACATCTACAGCTAGTTCATTATGTAACTCACGTTTTTCACCTGTTTTTGCATCTACCCTATCATAATCATAAATTCTATAAGTAATATCTGATGTTTGCTGAATTTCCGCTAATAAAACACCTGCTCCAATTGCATGCACCCTACCTGTAGGAATATAAAAAGTATCTCCTTTAGATACTTTTTCATGATGCATTACATCTAAAATTGTATTATTATCTAAATGTTTTTTATATTCTTGTTGATTGATTTCTTTATCAAAACCTACAATTAATTCAGCATTATCATCAGCTTGCATTACGTACCACATTTCATTTTTACCAAATGAGTTATGACGTTCTTTTGCTATTTCATTACTAGGGTGTACCTGAATTGATAAAGGTGTTTTGGCATCAATAAATTTTATCAACAAAGGGAACTCATTCCCAAATTTTTCATAAACGGATTTTCCTAAAAAATCTGCTTTAAACTCGCTTATCAATTCATGTAAGCTCTTTCCTATAAAATCACCATGCTTAACAATTGTAGTGTCTCCTTTTACATCAGAAATCTCCCAAGATTCTCCAATATTTTCTTCCTTATAATCTTTCTTTAAAACTGTTTTTAACTTATCACCTCCCCAAATACGATATTTATATATAGGTTGAAACTGTAATGGATATAACATGTATATATTTTATTTTAACATACCTTCCTATGTTTAGAATTTCCTAAATCTTTATAAAATAGCTAGCAAAAACCATTAACATAAAAGGAAGCCCTTATTAATTAATGAAATGAAGCTAATAAAGGCTTATCTATTTTCATTTTTTTCAATCTTAACAATGCTTCTACATAATAATAATCTGCATATATAATTGAGTAATCTATCTCAGATGATGCTGGTGCATGACCTGTAGAATGTAATAACAATGCCGTATTTACATCTTTACTTTGATAATGATTAGAAAGTTCTTTCAACATCCCTTCTGCTTTACCTACATAATACTTAGACAACTCAGCATCCTCTACAAAAGTTGACAGTTCTAACAAAGCTGAAGCAACTACTGCTGCTGCCGAAGCATCCCTTGTTGTATTTGGAATTTTAGGATCGTTAAAATCCCAATAAGGAATTAAATCTTCCGGCAAACGATCTAAATAAACTTGTGTTACTTTTTTAGCAAACTCCAAGTATTTAGGATCTTTTGTTTCTCTATACACCATTGTATAACCATAAATTGCCCAAGATTGCCCACGAGCCCACATACTATCATCACTATAACCTTGATGAGTAACTCCTTTTATTTTCTTACCAGTATCTTTATCATAAACTACTACATGATATGATGTATAGTCTGGTCTAAAATGATTTTTCATAGTAACGTCAGCATGACTAACAGCCATATCATACAAAGACTTATCCCCACCATTTTTAGATGCCCAAAACAACAATTCTAGATTAATCATATTATCCATAATGGTATTATGCTGAGGCCATTCCATATTAGGAACATCTCTAGGCCAAGAAAGTATTGTCCCTACATTTGGATTAAACAACGTTGCTAAAGTATCTGCTGTTTTAAGGATTACATCTTTATAATCAGGGTTTTTAGTTAACCTATAACCATTCCCATAACTATTAAACACTTGAAATCCTAAATCGTGATCTAATGCTGGAGTTACAGAAAGAGGTTTTAAATATTCTGTAAACTTATCTGCCGTCTGTTCCCATTCTTTTTTGTTAGTATATTCATATAGATACCAAAGTTCTCCTGGCCAAAAACCACTAGTCCAATCTTTGTAATCTACATATCTCCATTCTTTAGAATCTGGAGCTATATTTCTTGGAATATCTCCTTTACCTGTTACCAATTTTAATGCTTTTGTAGCTTGATTAACACTATATGTTAATTGCGCATCTACATCAAAAGTTTCATCAAATTTTGTTTTAGCAGGTTTTGTCTCACATCCCACCATCAATAATACACCTAAAATTGACCCTAAAATTTGTAGTTTAAATCTCATCTTTATTTACTTTGTTTTCCTAATTTTCTTCTTACCCATACAGCAGCTTTTTCTTTTCCAAAAATGTGTATTTAAAACAGGCATTAGATAATTACAATATTATTAAGAATAAACTCTCAACTAGATAAATTATAATTCAATCAATATAAATAATAGGTACAAAACGCCTAAAAACAACAAAACAACCCCTTATTTTACTATAGAGCCCCCTTTGGATGATATTTTATCACTAAAACTTCAAAATTTATTTTTCTGATTTCACAGGTTGATTTTTTTTTATTTTCTATGAACATTTTATAACTAAAAAAAGCATTTTTTCATCATAAATTTCCTCGAAAAAAAAATATAAAAATCATCTCTAGTTTTAATCAACCTTAAGAACAAATAATATTTTATTTTAGAAATATGACCCTTATAGATTACTTAAAAAAAACAGCTACAAGCTTTAATTATTTATTAAAGCTTGTAGCTGTTTTTTTTATAATATCACTTCCTATGATAAACAGAAAATCATAACTCGGTATAATGACTAATATTTTGAGTAAATTCTATTTTACTTGTAAATATTCGCACAAAACATATATATAAAAAGTTACGTAAAAGAAAAACATCCTTTACGTGATTAAAAAACAAACTTTTTTAACATTACCTTTTTAATTTTTGCAGTTTTAATTTACTTATATAATAAAAATTAGTTTTGAACTTATAAATCACTTTAGTAAAACTTGAAAACATCAACAACATCTAACAATGCTTTCTTTTGAACTTGCCCCCCCTAAATCCTTAATGAACTTTATGGGATAGTCACAAATGAAAAAACGCCGTAAAACATAAGTTTTACAGCGTTTTGATTGAATTTATTAAACTCTTAGCGGAGAAAGAGGGATTCGAACCCCCGGACCTGTTACAGTCAACAGTTTTCAAGACTGCCGCATTCGACCACTCTGCCATTTCTCCTGAGTGTCTCACGATTTCTCGTTTGCGAGTGCAAATATATGATTAATATACAATCACACAAAAAAATAATAAAGTTTTTTTAACTGTATTACTTCTCTATTTATAACATACTCATTATCAACAACCATTTTAATAAAAAAACTTATTTCAATTAAATTAAACAACAATCTTTCAAATTTCCGTAAATTCGCACAAACTTATTTTGTATGGCAAATAAATTTGGAAAGCTATTTACCATCACCACTTTTGGTGAATCTCACGGACCTGCTATTGGAGGTGTTATTGATGGATGTCCTGCTGGGATAGAATTAGATTTTGAAGCAATTCAAAAAGAATTAGACAGAAGAAAACCTGGACAATCTAAAATTGTTACCCAACGTAAAGAACCTGATACGGTTGAATTTATGGCGGGAATTTTTGAAGGAAAAACTACTGGTGCTTCTATTGGTTTTAGAATTGTAAACACCAATCAAAAATCTAAAGATTACTCTCACATAAAAGATCAATATAGACCTTCTCATGCAGACTATACTTATAGTCAAAAATATGGTCATAGAGATTATAAAGGAGGAGGTAGAACTTCTGCTAGAGAAACAGCTAACTGGGTTGTTGGAGGAGCAGTTGCCAAACAAGCCATTCCAGAAATTAAAATCAATGCTTTTACCTCTTCTGTAGGAAACATTCATTTAGATACTCCATATCAAGAATTAGATTTCTCTTTAATCGAAAGTAACATCGCTCGTTGTCCTGATGCTAAAAAAGCTGAAGAAATGATTGATTATATTTCTGAAATTAAAAAACAAGGAGATACAGTTGGTGGTGTTGTTACTTGTGTAATTCAAAATGTTCCTGTAGGATTAGGAGAGCCTATTTTTGACAAACTACACGCTCAATTAGGAAAAGCCATGTTATCTATAAACGCTGTAAAAGGTTTTGAGTTTGGTAGTGGTTTTGAAGGGGCTGCTATGACAGGTAGCCAACATAACGATATTTTTAACGCTGATGGTTCAACCAAAACAAATTACTCTGGAGGAATTCAAGGAGGAATTAGTAACGGAATGGACATCTATTTTAAAGTTGCTTTTAAACCTGTTGCTACTGTAATTCAAGAACAAGAAACTATTGATAAAGACGGTAATATCGTTAAAATGATGGGGAAAGGTCGTCACGATCCTTGTGTGGTTCCTAGAGCTATTCCTATTGTAGAAGCTTTAGCTGCTATGGTTATTGTAGACAACATCATGTTAGACAAAGCAAGAAGAATATAATTTAGTGATTGACTTATTCGTCATTAGCTATCAAAAAAAGCGTAAAATCTAATTTTTAGATTTTACGCTTTTTTTACCTCTTTAGTTAATATGAATTCTAAAACTAATCATTAATTCTTTCAATTTTAGCACCAACAGCTTGTAGCCTTTCTACAATGTTTTGGTAACCTCTATCAATTTGCTCTACGTTGTGAATAGTACTCACTCCTTTAGCAGATAACGCTGCAATTAAAAGTGAAATTCCAGCTCTGATATCAGGCGAAGTCATGGTTGTTGCTTTTAAGCTGTGTTTATGATTCATTCCCACAACATTTGCTCTATGAGGATCACAAAGAATAACCTTTGCACCCATATCTATCAACTTATCTACAAAGAACAAACGGCTTTCAAACATTTTTTGATGAATTAACACTGTGCCTTTAGCTTGTGTTGCTACCACCAAAACAATACTCAATAAATCTGGAGTAAATCCAGGCCAAGGAGCATCGGAAATAGTTAACATAGAACCATCAATATAATTCTCTATTTCATAAGATTCTTGCGAAGGAATGTAAATATCATCACCTCTTTTTTCTAACTGAATCCCTAACTTTTTAAATACACGTGGAATTTGCCCTAAATTTTCCCAAGAAACATTTTTTATGGTTAACTCAGATTTGGTCATAGCTGCCATTCCTATCCAAGAACCAATTTCAATCATATCTGGCAAAATTCTATGATTAGTTCCTTTCAATTCATTAACCCCTTCTATGGTTAATAAATTAGAACCTACACCGGTTATTTTAGCTCCCATTCGGTTTAACATATTACATAACTGCTGTAAATATGGTTCACATGCTGCATTGTAAATAGTTGTTACCCCATCTGCCAAAACTGCTGCCATTACTATATTTGCTGTTCCTGTAACCGAAGCCTCATCTAACAACATATCAGCTCCTTTTAACTTTGGAGACTCTACGCCATAAAAATGTTCTTCTTTGTTATATCTAAACCTTGCTCCTAAATTTATAAAACCCTCAAAATGAGTATCTAACCTTCTTCTACCAATTTTATCTCCTCCTGGCTTAGGAATGTATCCTTTTCCAAAACGAGCCAACATAGGTCCCACCAACATAATAGAACCACGTAATTTTTTACCATCCTCTTTAAAAGCAGCAGAACTTAAATAATCTATATTAATCTCATCTGCCTGAAACTCGTAGGTATGTTCATTTATCTGATTTACTTTTACTCCTAAATTCCCTAAAATAGAAATCAACATATTAACATCTATAATATTAGGAATATTTTCTATAGTAATTTTTTCTGGAGTCAGTAAAACAGCACACAATATTTGCAATACTTCATTTTTAGCTCCTTGAGGGGTAATTTCACCTTTTAACTGATGCCCTCCTTCTACCTTAAATGTTGCCATATGGTAAATTTATTTACGGTTTTTATGATTGTTATTATGTTTTCTTCCGTTATTACGGTTGTTATTTTTATTATTCTGCTGAGTGTTCATTCTTCCAGAATTGCTTTTACGAAGTAATGTTGTACTCTGAGCAAGCTCTTCCTCAGAATCTCTTAAATCTATTTTACCTTTAGAAAGCTCGTTTAAATGATTGTAAATAACACCATCTTCTACAGTATCTTTATTCCAATTCAAATAACATTTTTTCATATGATTGGCAATGTTTAGAATTAAAGCATCTCTTAACTCACCATCTTCCCAACTTAAAGCCACATCAATCATGGTTTGAATGTTGTTACCGTAAAACTTGTATTTACTTGCTGACTTTGGATAATTTAAACGTTCTGGTTTGGCATTTACCTCTTGAATTGTTATTTTCTCATAAGGAGATTCAACCTTTAGTTCAAATTTTGACATAATGAACAACTGATCCCACAATTTGTGTTTAAAATCAGGGACGTCTCTTAAATGAGGTTGTAAATTCCCCATAACATCAATAATGGCATGTGCCATTTTTTCTCTCTCTTTATCATCTTCCAATGCCACACAATGATTCACTAACTTTTGTACGTGCCTTCCGTATTCTGGAATAATCAAAGTGCTTCTTTCAGAATTGTATTCTAAATCAAAACCCATAGTTTTATTTAAGTATTAACTTGTTGTTACTGTAAATTCAGACGAATAAACCCAAACAACAATTGGTATTACAATAAACAATTATTTCCTTTAAAAGGAAAATATATTCATTGTTTGTTTTATTTTATTTATTCAATGATATTCAATTTGGCAAATTGAAGTAGTATTTTTTTAGTTCCTACATTTTCAAACTTTACCTCTGCTTTTACATTTACCCCCGCTCCTTCTAACTGTAAAACTTGACCTACTCCAAATTTAGCATGACTTACTTTATTTCCTACAGCAAGTTTTTGAGCTGGCTTACTAGCTCCCAATTGTTGTGCCAACTTAGGAGTTACTTTTTTTAAGTTTTGAAGTTGCTTAAAAGGTGTTTTCTTTTCTGGAGTTTCTTGATTTCTTACTGAACGAGTTACAGGTTTTCTAAAACGAATTCTATCTTTTGGAATGTCATCATCATCACCAAACAAACCACTATCTACAAAACGGTTGGCTACCACTTTATTTCGCTGTGGGGCTAAATGTTCTATATAACGTTCGTCTATTTCTTCTAAAAACCTACTTGGTTCACAATCTATTAATTTTCCCCATCTGTAACGAGTATGAGCAAAACTTAAATAACATTGAGTTTCTGCTCTGGTTAACGCTACATAAAACAAACGTCTTTCCTCTTCTAACTCACTACGTGTATTTACACTCATGGCCGATGGAAACAAAGTTTCTTCCATCCCCACAATATACACATATGGGAACTCCAATCCTTTTGCTAAGTGAATGGTCATTAAAGAAACCATAGGAGTATCATCTTCATCCTTATTATCAAAGGTAGATGCCAAAGCAACATCTTCTAAAAAAGCAGTTAAACTACTATCTAAATCTTGCTCTTTGCGTTCTTCAATAAAATCTTTCATTCCGTTCAGTAATTCCTGAACGTTTTCTACCCTACTTACTGCCTCTGGTGTACCATCAACTTGTAAATCTTTTATCAAACCTACTCTTTTTACCACCTCATCTGCTACCTCAAAAGCATTATGAGCTTGAGCAGATATTTGCAAACTTTGAATTAAAGTGGCAAAATTGTTTAATTTGGTTTTGGTAGGGCCTTGAATTTTAATATCCGTTTTTTCTATGTTTGATATAATCTCAAACAAAGATTTATTATAATGATTGGCTGCCACCGCAAGTTTATCCATAGTGGTTTCACCAATTCCTCTTGCCGGATAATTGATGATTCTTTTTAACGCTTCCTCATCATTTAGATTGATTAACACACGTAAATAAGCTAATAAATCTTTTATTTCTTTACGTTGATAAAAAGACAAGCCTCCAAAAATTTTGTATTTGATTCCCTTTTTACGCAAGGCATCTTCCATAGCACGTGACTGTGCATTGGTTCTATAAAGAATGGCAAAATCATCATACGTTTTTTGAAGATTCATAGCGTTTTCAAAAATAGAATTGGCTACCCATCTCCCTTCTTCCCCATCGGAAAGCGTACGCATTATTTTAATTTTACCACCTTCATCATTGGCAGTAAAAATGGTTTTATCTAAACGTGTTTTGTTCTTTTCTATTAAGCTATTGGCAGCTTCTACAATATTGCTTGTAGACCTGTAGTTTTGTTCTAGCTTAAACGTTTTTACATCTGGATAATCTTTTTGAAAATTTAAAATATTGTTGATGTTGGCTCCACGGAATGCATAAATAGATTGAGAATCATCTCCTACCACACAAATATTCTGAAACCTATCGGCCAAAGCACGAACAATTAAATATTGTGAATGGTTAGTATCTTGATACTCATCTACCATTACGTAACGGAACCTATCTTGGTACTTAGACAACACATCTGGAAAACGAACCAACAATTCATTGGTACGCAATAATAAATCATCAAAATCCATCGCTCCTGCCTTAAAACATCTATCCACATATTCTTTGTAAATAGCTCCCATTTGAGGTCTCATCGCCATGGTATCGGCTTCAATTAACTCGGGATTATTTCTGTAGGCTTTTACGGTGATTAAATTATTTTTAAACTGAGAAATTCTACTTAAAATAGCCTTAGATTTATACTGCTCTTTACTCAGTCCCATTTCTTTAATAATGGAATTCATTAAACGAACAGTGTCCTGAGAATCATAAATAGTAAAACTTGATGGATACCCCAATTTATCTGCTTCGGAACGTAAAATTCTAGCAAACACAGAGTGGAAAGTTCCCATCCATAAATTTTTAGCTTCACTTTGACCTACTACAGCACCAATACGCTCTTTCATTTCTCGAGCAGCTTTGTTGGTAAAAGTTAAAGAAAGTATCTGAAAAGAATCTACTCCATTTTTTAACAAATGGGCAATTCTATACGTTAACACTCTTGTTTTTCCAGATCCTGCACCTGCAATAATAATCATTGGCCCTTCCATTTGCTCAACGGCTGCGCGTTGTGGAGGGTTTAGTCCTTCTAAATAATCTGACACTTGGCTATGCTTTTTTAAGTAGGCTAAAAATAAGAAAAACTATTTAGGTACACAGTCATTACAACTTACAAAAAGTAAGGGTAGTTTTTGGGTGTTCCCTTAAAATAAATTTAGGGTCGTGCTTTCGCTACTCGCTTTACGTTAACACGCAAGAGCTTAAACAAACCGCTCAATCACTAACACATTCTCGATACAAATTTTATCCGCTACGCTTCTAAAATTCACTCGAATTATCATTACTTTCTATCTTGTAGTTCTCTAGCTTTTGATAATGCTGTAGCTACTAAACCTGCTGGTACAGTAACCACACCAACACCAATCATTAAAACAAAAAAAGTAAAAATTTTCCCCCCTACGGTAATAGGACAAACATCACCATAACCAACTGTTGTTAATGTTACAATTGACCACCATAAACTATGAAAAATTGAAGAAAAAACTTCTGGTTGTGCTTCATTCTCAAAAAAGTATATTCCTGAAGCTGAAAGAAAAACCAATATGATAGTTACTAATAAAAAAAGCACTACTTCTTCTTTTACAATTTTAGCAGCTAAAACAAATCTACTTAATGCTTTATTATATCTAACTACTTTTAATGCCCTAAAAATCCTGAAAACTCTAAAAACCCTTAACGCTCTTAAATCAACTGCCAATCTTAAATAAAACGGTAATATTGATAGTAAATCAACAATCCCATAGAAACTAAAAATATATTTAAACGGCTTTTTTGAAACAAAAACCCTTAATAAATATTCAATGGAAAATATAATAACACAAATCAATTCAATAATTTTCAACACTTGTTTTGTTAACAAACTATTATCAGGAAGCGTTTCTACTGAAAAAGCTATAATTGATATAAAAATTAAAGCTTGAATTGAAAAATCAAAAATCTTTCCTTTTCTAGAAGTATTCTCTTCTACTATTGTTCTGATTTTACTTTTTAAATTGCTCATAAATAAATTTTAATCCATCAACTCCAAAACCCTAACAACCTCAACAGCTTCTTTTACATCGTGAACTCTTAAAATTTGTGTTCCTTTTTGCAAGGCAATCGTATTCGCAATGGTCGTTGCATTCAAAGCTTCTTGTGGGGTAATTTCCAAAGGTTTGTATAACATCGATTTTCTAGAAACTCCTGTTAACACAGGCAATTCCATTTGCTGAAAATAGTCTAAGTTTTTAAGCAATTCATAATTATGCTCAACGGATTTTCCAAAACCAAAACCTACGTCTAAAATAACATCGTGTACATGTAATGCATTTAATTTTTCTACTTTTTTAGACAGCTCATAAAAAACTTCAGTTACAATATTATCATAAGTGGGAGCTTCCTGCATATTTTGAGGGTTCCCTTGCATGTGCATTACAATATAAGGCACTTGTAAATTGGCAACTACATTAAACATCTCCGCATCTAAATCTCCACCAGAAATATCATTAATTATGGCTGCTCCTGCTTCTACACATTTTTTGGCTACTTTACTTCTAAATGTATCTACAGAAATTAAAATAGTTGGAAACTTAGAAACCAATAATTCTACCACAGGAACAATACGATTAATTTCTTCTTCTTCTGAAATATGTTTGGCTCCTGGTCTAGAAGAATACGCTCCTACATCAATAAAAGTAGCACCATCTTGCAGCATTTTTTCTACTTGTAATAAAACAGCTTTTTCATTTTTGTATTTACCTCCATCAAAAAAAGAATCTGGGGTTATATTTAAAATTCCCATGACTTTTGGAGTAGATAAATCAATCAATTTTCCTTTACAATTGATACTTGTTTTGATTTTCAAAATACTTTTATGTTTATAGAATCGTTATGATTCGTAATTGTTTATTAACTTCGTTTTCGATATCGAAAATACTGAAAAAAAAATACCCGCAATGTCTAATACATCCAAAGAATACGATAAAATAATAGTAACCTGCCAAAGTTTATTCACTAAAAAAATGAGTGATTACGGTAGCGCATGGAGAATTTTAAGATTGCCTAGTTTAACCGATCAAATTTTTATCAAAGCACAACGCATTAGACAATTACAAGAAAATGAGATAAGAAAAGTTGATGAAGGAGAAGTTTCAGAATTTATCGGAATTATTAACTACTGCATTATGGCTTTGATTCAAATTGAAAAAGGAATTGTAGATCAACCAGATTTGGACACTAATGAGGCTGTAGAACTTTACGAAAAACATATTAAAATCACCAAAGAATTAATGATGAATAAAAATCATGATTACGGTGAAGCTTGGAGAGATATGCGTGTTAGCTCTTTAACCGATTTGATTTTACAAAAACTTTTACGTGTTAAACAAATAGAAAATAACCAAGGAAAAACGTTGGTTTCTGAAGGAATTGATGCCAATTACCAAGACATGATTAATTATGCTGTATTTGCCTTGATTCATTTAACACTTTAAAATATTATGAAATTCATCACCCAAATTTTTAGACTTGTAATTGGAGCTTTATTTATTTTTTCTGGTTTTGTAAAACTAGTAGATCCGCTAGGTTCTGCTTATAAGTTTGAAGAATATTTTGGTGCTGATGTATTAAATTTAGAATTTTTAATTCCTTTTGCTCTTCCTTTTGCTATTTTACTAATTGTAGTAGAGTTGGTTTTGGGAGTTGCATTACTAATAGGTTACAAACCTAAAGCGACTTTATGGAGTTTGTTTGGAATTACTACTCTATTTTTATTCCTAACTTGGTACTCTGCTTTTTATGATAAAGTTACAGATTGTGGCTGTTTTGGTGATGCCATAAAACTATCTCCTTGGGAAACTTTTTACAAAAACATTATATTTATTGTACTAATCCTTTGGATGTTATTTGCTCAGAAATACATCAAACCTATTTTTAACAAAAACATAAATCAGTGGTTGGTATTTTTATCAGTTTTTGCTTCTTTATATATAGTTTACCATGTCTTAACTTATTTACCTCTTATTGATTTTAGACCTTATGCTGTAGGAAAAAACATTAGAGCAGGAATGGAATATAACGAAAATGGTGATATTCCGCCTGTACATGATTTTTATCTAGAATCTGAGACGGATGATTTAACAGAGACTATTTTAGAGGCTCCAAAGGCCATTTTAATTGTTACCAATAAACTTGAACATACAGACAAAGAATCTTGGAAAAATATTGTTGAATTAGCCAACAAGGCTACAAAAAAAGGATATCTAGTTTATGCACTTTCTAGTAGTAGTTCTGACTTGGTTACAAAAACCATCTCTGAAAACCAACTTCCTTTTGAAATTTTATTTTGCGATGGAACTACTTTAAAAACCATGAGCAGGGCCAATCCTGGAATTTTAATTCTAGAAAACGCTACTGTTACCACTAAAGAAAGTTGGCAAAATGTTAATAAAATTAAATTATAATTAAACTTTATCTTGTTTTTTAAGTCTTATTGTAAATTTTTATGTTACAATGACTCATTTTTTGCAAAAATCTCTTTTTACATTCCTCCTTTTATTACAATTGACCAATTATGCTCAAAGCATTGAAATTAGTGGTGATATAACAGATTTAGAAACTAAAACACCTATTGATTTTGCAACAGTTCAAATAGAAGAACCAACAAATCATAAATTACTAGCTTATGGTTTTTCTGATGAAAAAGGAAATTTTAAAATAGAAGGTAAAACTCAAAACGACAGCATATCTTTAGTTATATCATACATAGGCTACACCACATATAAAAAAACAATTTCCCTAAAAAAACACAATATCAACATAGGTAATATTGTACTTCATCCTTCTGCAGAAAATTTAGATGCCATTGTCATAACCGCTACTCCCCCAGTACTTATTAAAAATGACACTACCCAATTTAATGCTTCTGCCTTTAAAACCAGAGAAGATGCTGTTGCCGAAGATTTATTGAAAAAACTTCCTGGTGTTTCCATAGATTTAGATACTGGAGGCATACAGGTTAACGGAATTGATGTGACTAGAATTTTGGTAAATGGAGAACCTTTTTTTAGCAACAATCCTAAAATTGCCATGAAAGTAATTGACAAGGACATTATTGCCAAAATAGAAGTTACCAATACAAGAACTGATGAAGAAGAATTTACCAAAACAAACGATAGTGATGTAGAAGCAAAAACCATTAACATTATTCTTAAAAAAAGAAAAAATGGAAACATTTTTGGAAATGCTATGGCTGGAATGGGAACCAACAACAGGTACGAAACCAATGGTGTTTTTAACAGACTTAAAGACAAATCGCTATTTACAGCCATTGCTTTTGCCAACAATGTAAACAAAAACAATCTTAGTTACGATGAAGATGATGGTGTTAACTCTATAGACAACTCTAGGTCTATTAACACAGAAAGTAATATTGGAACCAATTATTCCGATAAACTTAAAAATGGAGATAGAATAAATGTAGACTACCTTTATTCTAACAACAATAAACAAAGAAATTACAGAACTGATAGCGAAAACTTATTACCTAATAGCACCAATTATAGTTTACAAAACACCTCTCAAGAAGATAAAACATTTTCACATGATGCAGGCATTAAATTAAACAACAATATAACCTCTAATTTAAGAGTCTTTACCAGTGCTAAACTCTACTACAGAGACAGAGATTTTGTGAGAAAAAATGATAAAAACACTGAAGACAATTCTGGTAACCTTATCAACACTAGTGACTCTAATAATAAAATAAATCAAATATACAGGAGATTAAACTCATCGCTTAGTGCTGTTTACAGATTCCCAAAACTAAACTCTTATATTAATTACAGAATAAATACAACAGTAAAAAACTCCGATAACATAAGTAATAACAAATCTAAAACAGACATTTTTGGTAGTAATGCTAGAACCGTTATAAGAAACCAATACAGTAATCAAATTAGCGATGAAAAAGACTACAAACATACCCTAAAATACAACCAAAGAATTGGAGATAAAAGTTATATAGAATACGAATTCTCTAACACAATTGAAGATCAAGATGGAATGAAAGAAGTGTTTGATATTGATGACATCAACAATTCTAAAACCATAAACTCTAGTATAAGTTACGATCAAGAAATTGACATAAATAAAAAAGAGCACAAAATTGGATATGGTTACAGAACCAAAAACATAAGATATAGCTTAAAAGCAAGTAAATTATTAACCAACCTAACCAACAATGAGTTAAACAGAAACATTGGAGTCTCTAAAGACTTTAACGATTTACTTATATATAGTAATTTAAGGTATCGTTTTCCTAATAATTTATACATAGACCTTAATTATAAAACAAATAGCGATATTCCTAGAGCAAGTCAATTATTAACCATTACAGACAATACCAACCCACTTTCTATAAGAATAGGAAATCCTAATTTAAAAAGAGAATTAGAACACTCTGCCAGCATTAACATGAGAATGTTTATGAAAAAAAGCAAAGTTTTTATTTATAGTAGATTTACTTACTCCACTGTTTCCGATAAAATTATTGATATAGAAACTGTAGATCCTATAGATTTGGTGACCACCAGAACTTATACCAACAACAGCAGTAATAACAGATACTCTTTAAGGGGAAGTATATCTAAAGACTACAAAAAAGCTCCTTATTTTTATAGTATAAAAATGAAATGGAATGCCAACGTTGGAGACAACTCTCACTTAGTTAATAATATTTTATACAAAAGTCATTACGCATCATTAAGTCCAACTTTTTATACAGAATTAAACTATAATGATCTTTTTGAAATTTCTCCTTTTTATAAATTATCTGTAGACAAAACCCAATACACCAACAACACTGCTATTGATATTGATGATCAGTCTAACACACAACACACTATGGGAGTTGATGTAGCAACATTTGCTCCAAAAAAATTTACTTTATACAACCAAATACAATACAACTACAACCCTCAATTTGAAAAGGGCTATGGAAGAGAATCTGTTGTTTGGAATATTACAGCAAATTATAACCTAATACCCAACAAAGCAAAACTTAAATTAACAGTTTACAATCTTTTAAACCAATACAACAACACCACTCGTAGTTTTTCCGAAAGTAGAAACACCACTAGTACTTATGATGTTTTACAACAATATGCCATGTTAAGTTTTAAGTATAATTTTAAGAATTAATATTTTAACACCTCCCCATTTATACAAAAGACTTTCATCTAATTGATGAAAGTCTTTTTTCTTAGGGTAAGTATTAAATAAAAAAATTATGACTCTACAACTAGTTTAACAACTGCTACTTTTTTTTCTTTAGATATTTTAACTATATAAATACCAGCTCTTAAATTGTTGTTTTTAACTTCTTGTCCAGTAATATCATATACAGCAACTAATTTTGCTCCAGTAACTTCAACTTTTTCGTTTATTACCTTTACAGTCGCTCCAGGTATTTCATCAAACTGTAAACTTGTTGTAACACTAGGATAAGTATTTAACAAACTGTTATTTGCATGTATAGAGATAGTTGTGATTAATAAAATAATAACAAATGTAATTTTTTTCATATTTCTAAATTTTTAACGACTCTAATAACTAACATAGGTTAATTACAAAACACATTGCAATTTTCTTACCAAAGAGACGTTATAGAGTATGAAAAAAAACAAATTATTCGTTTTTTAAAATTTTAAAAAGAAGTTCAGGCTCGTTAGTCGTTATATAATCTATGTTTTGATTTAGCAACTCTCTCATATCTTCTTCTTTGTTAACGGTCCAAGAATTAACTGTTAATCCTAAATTTTGTGCCTCTTTTATCCATGTTGGATTTTTTTGATATACTTTATAATTGTAGTTAATCCCTGTATAACCAACATTTAAAACTTCTTTGGGAGTTTTATCACCATTTAAATAAGCTATTTTAGCATTAGCATCTAATTTGTGAACCAATTGCCCTGCATCAAAATCAAAACAAATATATTCAACCATAGATTGCCCCTGCAAACGATGAACTAATTCTACTACCATTTTAGTTAATTTTAAAGTTTTTTCTTTTCCTGACGGAGCTGATTTTATTTCTAAAATTAATTTGGTTTGTTTTTGTTTTAAACCTTGTTCTAAATAAGCTTTTAAGGTTGGTATTTTTTCTCCATTAGAAAGTTGAAACTCTAGCAATTCATTGTATGTAGCATCTTCAATATCAACTCCAAAAAAGTCTTTATCATGATTTACCACAATACTATCGTCTTTTGTAAGATGCACATCAAACTCAGCCCCGAAACATTGTAAGGCTATTGCCCTTTTAAGTGAAGCTATTGAATTTTCGGGAAACTCATTAGTTTTCCATGCTCCTCTATGAGCAATTACAGGATTGATCTCATTTTTACCACAACCAATCAACAGGAATAATAACCCCATCAAAACAATGTTTTTTTTAATTTTAAAACAGAATAACATCATATTATTTATTTTTTAAAGAGATGTCTAAAATTTCTATAGACACCTCTTTTAGTAATTATTTTATGCTTAATGAAAACACTTTAGGACGTATCATATTTTCTTGATACACATTCCCAAAGCTATCTGTAACCTTTATAACCAAAGTTGTATCTGGAGCAGAAGCTTTTACTTTAAACAAATGGGAAGTTTCGCTAGTTACAAAAGAAGAGGTAGGATTTGCTCCATGATTCAGCCTAAAAGCCTCATAAGAAATAATATGTAATGGATCTTTTCCTGCAATTCTTACAACATCAAGCCTATTTCCATTTTCGCTTACTTCTATTTTCCATTTTTTTTCAAAAGCCCAAACATTAATTAACACTTCATTATTTACGTTCTTTTGAGCATACGCACCAGCATATTCAGACAAGTCGGCATCTGTAGATTTTGGGGCAAAATTAGCTGCTGTTATTTCTATGGTATTTAAATCATAAGCTCTAAATTGATAATTTTCATTATAACCAATTCCTTTATACAACCATTGCATATCTCTTCCATTCATATTCCAAATACCATATCCTCCTGGACTACCATCTTTACAAATATGATTATCTGCATAGCCATTTTTACCTGTCCACCACCAAGTAGCACAAACAGCCCCTGTATTATGCTCCATGATATTAGGTTCTTGTTCTACTCTATAATTCTCATGCAAATGCCCTGACAAAACATGAACTTTTGAAAATGGTTTAAGCAGCTCTATCAATTCACTACCATTATGTAAATAAATTTCATCTGTTTGATTTCCATTAGCATCTAACTTTGGTCTTTTATACAATGGAGTATGCATTGCCAATACAATTGGTGTGCTTTTATCGCTAATTGCATTCAAATCTTTTTGTAACCATTTTAATTGATTGCTATTAACGTTGTAATTATAATTACGACTTCCCACAGTACCTATAGCTCCCCCTGTATTAATATACTCAACATCATCTAGCACTACATAATGAATATCTCCTAAATTAAAAGAGTAATACGTAGGCCCTAAAACTTCTCTGTATTTATTTTCTGCCTCCCAATCATTAGCATAGTAAGGATCATAATCATGATTTCCTATTAAATTAAATACAGGAGCATTCAACATATTCATATAAGACAAGTATTCATTCAGCCCAAAATTATTACTGTACCAATACAAATCCCAAGTCAAATCTCCCAAAGTTAACACATATACTTTGGTTCCATCGGCTTTGTATCTATCAATGGTTTCATTTACATCTGGAAGCACCTTACCTGTGTATTGATCTACATCATTGTTACGATTTGCCAAATGCCAATCTGCCATAGAAATGACCACATGTTTTTGGTTATCTATTTTAATTAAGGAAAAATCCTTTTGTTCTACAATGGTTTTATTACTACTTAATCTTTTAAAAAACTGAGGAGCATTTCCAACAGTAGTCACCTCATAATTACCAGGTACTGAAATAAAAACAAAACCCGTTTTTTTAAGAGAAGGCAAATAGTAAACTCCGTCTTTATTAGTAACAGTTACCTCATATCCATCGGAAACAGAAACTCCTGCAATTCCTTCTCCGTTAGCATAAACAACTCCTTTTACCGTCATTCCTTCTACATCTGGAATATTTACATTTGCGACTATATTTAACAATAAACTCCCTAAAAAAAGACTATTACTTTCTCTTATAACCGTTATATTATAATTGTCGGTAGCAATCCCATTAGGCAATGTAAAAGCAGCTGTTTTATCTGTAACTTCAGCAATATCACTTGTATAAGTTGTATTAGAATTTAAAGAAGAAACCAACTTTATTTGATCTCCTATTTTAAACCCTTTACCTGTTAACACAACTGGTTCCCCCTCGGCAACATCAAGACTTGATGGAATAGAAACTCCAGTAATGTTAAATTCATTTATCTCAACATCCGTTGTACTATCTTGACAACTAGCAAAAGTAACTCCAATACCACTTAAACCAGCAAACGTAGTTAACCCTCCTATTTTTATAAATTTTCTTCGCGTTTGTTTCATTTCAAATGTTGTTGATTACTCTATAATTTTAACCCTAATGTTGTCTAAGAAAATTCTATTTTTCCCCTTTCCTATTCCAACCAAATTATAATCACCCCCTAAAAATCTTATTTGTGTTTCAGCAGTTGCTCCTGTAATTGTAAACTCATAATTAGAAGTTTCGTCTTGCCATATAGCTGTACAATCAGGATCGGTAGTATAGTCTGGCCAATTATCTACAGTAAATGAATTTACACTTGTAGCTCCTGGTCCAATTACACTAATTTTTAATGTATTATCATCTTGTGTACCTCCTTTTGTTTGATAAGGCACAGCTTTAAAGGTTACTTTTACATTGGTTGGTTCTTCTAATTCTGTAAGAAACGGAGAAATTAAATCTCCTCCATACCCTGTTTTTCCTAGTTTTAGAAAACCAGTACGAGCATATACCACTTTTTGATTGCTAGTAAACTCATTTTCGGTACTATTCCAACCCATAGCCATTTCCTCTGTAGTCCAAGAGTCCATTCTAGTTTCTCCCGAAGTAGTATAAAAAATAGTACTTCCGTAATTTAACCAGTCAAAGTTTTCTTCTAAAATAACATCACCTGGAGACTGAGTAACAGTTACTTCTTTATTTAAACTTGGATGTTCTGCTGAACTAATTTTTACAGTAGCTACACGTATTTCTCCTCTGTTTTTTTCAGCAGACAATGTAATATTATCTTCTGCAAGAGCTATTTCAGAAAGCCAATCTCCATTAACAATGGTATAGTTCCAATTTACATTGGCTTTTACCCCTATAGAAAAATTATTTTGAGCTGATGGGATAGAAACACCACCCTCTGCAGTTTCAACTACAATAAACGGAATGTTTGCTATTTGATCTACTCTAAAAAGTACGGGTTGTTCTTTACCATCTACTACAAACGAAAAATTGATACTTCTATTCTCAAATGTTAAATTTTCATCTACAATAAACTTAAAAACACCATCATCTTCTCCTTCAGCCGGAAAGGCTTTTACCCAACTAACCTCCTCTTCTGATTGTATTTTCCATGGTCTATTAGACCTCACCACATAACTTTGAGTCATTCCTTGAGTATCTGCTGATATTCCTGTTGAATTTTCTTCTATCTGAAAATAAGCTTCTCCTGAAAATTCACTTTCATCGTTGGTACAAGACGTTAATCCTAAACAAAAAACAGAAAGTATATATAGTATAGCTTTTAAATTAAATATGTTCTTGATATTCATTTTGTTTCGTTTTTACAAATTCTTAATTTCCTTCAATTGCTTGTTTGCTCCACCAAACTGGAGTTCTCATGGTGTTTTCTCCCATTCTATTAATAGCCTCTTGAGCATGAACTGCATTTGTAGCCAAAGTTGTAGTAGGGTATGCAAATCTTGTAGGCAATACATAATTATTAAAAACAGTTCCGTCACCAATAGTCAATTCAGGATATGCAGTTCTTCTATATTCATGATAAGCCTCCATACCTACCCAAAACAGGGCTAAGTATTTTTGATTTCCAATCAATTCATTTTTATTAATTGCTTTATCCCAAGATGCCAAATCAGAATCAAGTAATGCAACAATATCAGCATCCTCAACTATTACAGGTGTTTCACTAAACTGACCTAGTGCCGCCCATTTTTGCACAGAAGCCGTTACTCCATTTTCATAATATTCTTTTGCAACATCTACTCCTCCTGATATGAGGTTATTTAATGCTGCTTCCGCCAAAATAAATTGAACTTCGGCAAAGTCCATAAAAGTTCCTGGAGCATCTACTCTTGCCAACACAGAGGTATTTAACCATGAACTACCTCTATCTGCATCACTTTGGTTTTGTTCGCTCACTCCCGCAATAGTTCCTTTCCAAATATTATCTGGATTTACACTTACATTAGGATTTTTCTTTCCAAAAATTGGCAAACGAGGATCTACAAAGGTTTGTTGATTACTTGCATCGGTAACCACCGTCATTTTAATTAACTGTTCTGTTAATTTTCTACCCGAACTTGTAAAACTACCTTCATTAGTGTCTGAGAACTGACCTCTGTATGGATCAATTCCTGAAAACACAACCGTAGCATTATCATCATTTGAAGTAAAAATAGGATAGGTTGATGGATTGTTTAACACCTCTGATATTTTTGCTCCTGAGTTCATTTCACTACGTCCGCTTACTCGCATTAACAAACGAAGATATAATGAGTTGTTAAACTTTTGCCACTGCTCCATACTACCTCCATACATACCATCTAAAGATGGTTTTAAAAATATTGGTTTGGTTGCATAAATGGTATTTGCTTCCATTAAATCTGCAAACATTTGCTCATAAACTTCTTGTTGCGTGTCAAATTTTGGTTTGGTAGTACCATTTGGTTTTCTAGCAGTAAAAGCTTCTGAATAAGGAATATCCCCAAACATATCTGTAAGGTTAGACATATACAAAACCTTTAATGTTAAAGCAATAGCTTCTAATGACTTATCTTCTTGCTCAATACTTAAATCATACATATGAGATACATTATTCCCATAACGACTATAAGCATTCCACACACTCTGCCAGTTAGAATCGCTAATAAAATAACGATGTTCTTGTCTTGTGGTACCTCCTGTAAAAGCGGTAAACTGAATTAATTCATTATTCCAATACCAAGTATAGTTTTGCCAAAAATTAGCACCATTATACAATAAGGGTTCAAACATACCACTGGCTTGTATTTGTCCAACATTGGTGGTATTTGGGTTGGTATTTATTTCTTCAAAATCACCAGTACATGCATTAGTTATCACTACTAGTAAAACTGCTGTTATTATTGTTTTTAAGTTGTTCATTTCCTGATTATTTAGAATGAAAATTTAACATTGAAACCATAAGATCTTGTCATTGGAAAAGACATTGTTTCAATTCCTTTATAAATATTAGATCCGTTTAACATTCCTGTTTCTGGATCGTATTGTGGAAATTCTGTGATGGTAAATAAATTTGTAGCAAATACTCCTACACTCACATCGTTTAAGAAACCAGTTTTCTTTAAAATTTCTTGAGGGAATTTATAATCAACACGTAACTCTCTTAATTTTAAATATGAATTGCTAAAAGTATTGGTCTCTGTATTATTACGGTTCCATATATATGAATTATAATATGTTTGAATACTCTTGGTTACCGTAGTATTTTTTGTATAAGTTGTACTTCCATCTGTATTTACCACAGCATTTACTCCATTATGTACCAAACCATCGTATCTTCCTTCTAAAGAATTCGCGAGCTTTCCTTGATAGGATAAAGCAAAATTGGTTACCGAAAAAGTGTTTCCTCCTAACTGCCCTGTAAAATTTGCACTTAACGATAAATTTTTATATCTAAAACGCTGCACAAATCCCCCTCTCCAATCAGGATTTACATTTCCTATTTTTCTATCTGGTGCTTCATCCAAAATAGGATATCCATCAGCATTTACTAAGTGCATTCCAGAGGCATCTTGTTCCTTTCCGTTTTCATCAACATAAACAGCCCCTTCTGGTGCTCTTTGAAATCCACGACCGTAAATAACATGCATTTGTTCTCCTACATAAGAATATACATTTACTCTACCTCCAATGGTTGTTCCCATATCTGTCTGTAAAGGCTCGTTAGGATCCCACCCGTCTTGTAAACTCACTAATTTGTTTATGTTTTTTGACCAGTTAACATCAAAAGACCATTCAAAATTTCTAGTTCTTACAGGTACAAAGTGTGCAGTAACTTCAATTCCTTTATTGGTAATTTCACCCGCATTAATTTTTAAGCCAGTAGCCCCTGTAATTTGATCTACTCCTACAGAAACAATTTGATTTGTGGTAGAAGAATTATACATAGTAAAATCAAACCCTAATCTATTTCTAAACATTTTAGCCTCTAAACCAACCTCCCAACTTTCAACATTTTCAGGTTTTATTTGTGGATCTGGAATGGTACCTGGTAAAGTATAACCTCCTGGGTAAGATGATGTTGAATAATACTGATCTAAAGAATAAGCTGATGTATCATTCCCTACATTTGCCCAAGACAATCTTAACTTTGTAAAATCAACCCAAGAAAGATTAGAGTTAAAATCAAAAATTTCATTCACCAAAACACTTGCTGCAACTGATGGATAAAAGAAAGATCTATTGTTTTTTGAAAGCGTGCTAGACCAATCATTACGACCAGTGATATCTAAATAATAAGTATCATCCCAACTTAATGAAGTCAAACCATAAACACTATTTACTACTTTTTTTGATCTATAATTATAGGGATCTGGAATAACTCCTGTTGGTAAATTTGTGGTGTGATAAATTCCTTCTTCTCCTAATTGACTTAAAGAGATTTTACTGTTATAATATTCATTCACTCTATTATTAGCTCCAATCATGGCTGAAATACCAAACTTACCACCTGCCAACTTGTTATTTGTATAGCGTAGCATTGCCTCGTTATTATTTTCTACCACTCTAACTGTTTGTTCTCTATAAAAACCGTTTTGATAATCTGCTGTGTAAAAAGGTCTACGTTGTGTTCTAAATTCATCAGACCAATCTAATCCAGAATTCACACTTAACGTAAGACCTTCTAACAAATCAAAACTAAAACCAATATTACCAAACACCCTATTTTTATCTTGTGTGTTTAATTCTTCATAAAGTGAACGGTATGGATTAAATCCGCCTGCCGATGGAAATACCAATCCTTGTCCATTTTCTCCCTGTGCTGACCAGTTAGCATAATTGTATCTACCTTCAAAATACTCCTTTTTCCAATCGTTGATACTATTTACATTAAATCCCCAAGCTAAGGCATACATTGGATTGTTTTCATTATATCCACCTCCAGGCATATTGTCACTTTGCTTACGAGTATAATTAACTTTTGTGTTTAGTTTTATTCTATCTGTAACAGGAGTGTTTAATGATAGTGAAACTGTTTTTCTATCAAAACCAGTGTTAGGCAAAATCCATTCATTTTTAAAATCTGTTACAGAAAAACGAGTAGAAGTACCCCTACCGTTGTTACCACTAATACTTATGGTATTATTTTTTGTAACTCCTGTTTGAAACAATCCTGTGTACCAATCATCTTTATAAGTAAAAGGTAATTTTGTAAACTCTCCTGTACTCCAATCTTTAGAAGCATATAAGTAACGTAATTTATTTTCGTCAAATTTTTCTCCAAAAGTATAACGAGAATATCTCCTTGGCACTGCAACTCCATCAGAAGTCATTTCAGGAGTTAGCTCCCATAACGAGAACTCGTTTTCACCCATATCTGATCCATTTCCATATTCTGTTTGAAAATCTGGAAAATACCCTGCTTTGTCAAAAGTGATAGAAGAATTAACAGTTATTCCAATTCCTTTTGTTTTTTTCCCAGATTTGGTAGTAATTAATATAGCTCCGTTAGCAGCCCTAGATCCATACAATGCTGCTGCTGCAGGTCCTTTTAAGATAGAAACCGATGCAATATCATCAGGATTGATATCACTAACACCATTTCCATAATCTATAGGAGCATCGCCTTGAGCATAATTACTTACACTTCTTGTAGAGGTAATTCCCGAAGTAATTGGTATTCCATCTACCACAAATAAAGCCTCATTACTTCCATAATTTAAAGATTGATCTCCACGTAAAGTAACCCTTACAGATCCGCTAGGCCCTGTTCCTGCCATATCAAAAGTTAATCCTGCAACTTTTCCAGACATCCCATTTACCCAGTTTCCTGTTACCGTTTTGGTTAAGTCTTCTGCTTCAACTTTGGCTACCGAATACCCTAAAGATTTTTCTTCTCTAGTTATATTCAGTGCAGTTACTACTACTTCGTTTAATTTTGTAGCATCTTCTTTTAAAACTACTTCTATTTTATTCTTATTTGTTATTGGTATTTCTGTAGTTACATATCCTATATAAGTAATAACCAATACTGGATTTTTACTAGATATATTAATTCTAAAAAAACCATCAAAATCGGATTGTGTTGTATTTAAAGTTCCTTTTTCTGATATTATTGCCACAGGTAAAGGCTGTCCCAGTTCATCGATAACAACTCCTGTAATTTCTCTTTCTTCTGCACTGGGGTTAGAAACTTGTTGTACAGAAATGTTATAATTAATTCTCTTAAAGTTTAATTGGGCTTCATTGGTTAATTTTTCTAAAATAGTTAAAACCGAAATCTCTTTTGATTTTATAGTAATTGCTCTATCAATATGACTAAGAGATTGATCATAAATAAAATGATATTGCGTTTTAGATTCTACTTCTTTTAAAATTTCTAAGGGGGTTGCATCTATTTTTAAAATTGATATCTTTGTTTCTGCCAGACCTTGTCCCAAAGCATATTTTGCAAGCATTGGATTGGCAAAAAATAAAATAGCTAAATAAACAGACAATTTTGTGACCATTTTGACAAAAGGATGTTTAATTAATTTCATAAAAAATGTTTAATAATTTCTTTAATTAGTTATTGTTAATCTCTAGCAGTCTGTTTTACTCGCCAAAGTATTTTCAACAGACTGTTTTTTTTTGTATTTTACTTTACTTACTTCATGTTTATCTTTTTTATTTTAATTGTTACAATTTCCTGTAATCTCAACTTCACGAGCAGAGATGAATTTATATTTTAGACCTTTTTTTACGAAGGTGATATTCTGTAATATATTTTCTAAAGAGGCATTTTTAAAGACACCCGTAAATGAACAATCAGCATTATTTTTATCTTGTAGTTTAATTTTAACATCAAACCATTTTTCTAGTTTTGTAATGGCTGTTGCTAATTTTTCATTGTCAAATCTTAAAACACCATCTCTCCAACCTAAAAACTTAGACAAGTCTATTCTCTGTTTTACTATACTCTTATTTATCTTGTTATAGTTTACTTGATAAGATGGAGTTAAAATAATTTCATCTTCACCTTGAATACCTACACTAATCTTTCCTGTAGCTAAGGTGATGGCTATATCATTTTCATCCTCGTAAGATTTTATATTAAAAGTAGTTCCTAATACACGAGTTGTAATCAATTGTGTTTTTACTATAAAAGGATGAGAACTATCTTTTTTAACATCAAAAAAAGCTTCTCCTAAAAGAGTTACTTCTCTAACAGAATCATTAAACGTTTTAGGAAAGTTAATTTCACTCCCACTATTTAGTTTTACTTTAGAACCATCTGGAAGTGTAACCAGCATTTTTTTTCCGTATCCTGCTTTTTTATGAATAATTTTTGCTACAGGTTTAAAACCATCAAACTGTTCTTGATTTAATGAAAAATACCAACTGATACCTCCTATAGAAATTGAAATAATTAAAACAGCTGCAATCCTCATCCAGCTATTCATAAATCTTTTTTGTTTATTTTGATTTATTTTAGCGTAGATATCTCTACCAACTATTGATTTATGTCTATTATTTAAGAAAATTGTTTCTTTATTTCTTTCTATCATCTTTTCTTCAAAAGAAGATAAAACAACCTCCTCTTTTTCTGTAAGAGTACCTTGTTCTTTTTTGCTAATTAGTATTTTTAATTCTTTTTCAGTCATGTTATGTTCTTGTATATATTACTATATACCAAAACACACATGTCTTTCACGGTCAAAAAACAAGGTTTAATGTTACTTTTACATTCAAGGAGTTTGTTAACTTTTAATTAACAAAAAGAAAGAAATAGGAAAGGATAACTAAACATTAAAAATAAAAAGAAGCAAAGAAATTACCTTTTCCATATTAGTTCGTAGAGATTTTAAGGCCAAGGATAATTGATTTTCTACAGTTCGTTTAGATATGCCTACTTTCTTGGCAATTTCTTCATTGTCCAAACCTTCAAAACGACTTAAAGTAAATATTTCACGACACTTAGCTGGTAACATATTTACATAATAATTTAAACGCATATTTACTTCGTCTAAATCATGATTTAGTTCTATAACCGAGTCTATAGATAATTCGTTACAAACCTCTAATTGTACTTTATTTAATTTTGTATCTCTAAGTGTATTGTAAACTTTATAACGAACTGCTTGATGAAGAAAAGCTTCTATATTAGTTGTAGAAATTTCTTTACGTCTTTTCCAATAATCTATCCAAACCTCTTGAATAATATCTTTAGCTTCCACCTCATTCATAATAATGGATTGAGCAAAAACATATAATTTTTCCCACAATTTATTATACAAACTACTAAAAGCTATTTCGTCTGAATTTGCAATTCGTTTTGCTAGCTCTATATTAGAAGGCATTTTTACATTTTTAGGAACGCAAGGTAGTCAATCTAAGAACTTGGAATATTACTGTAATGTTAACGTTTGTATTTTTTAAAATCAAAAAAAATCAGCCATCTTAATTAAAAAACGACTGATCAAACAAATTTAAGTTCTAAACTTAATTACTTTAAATATTGTACTAAAGGATGTTTTTTACTTTTAAGATCATTTATAAATAATTTAGAAACTTCATTAGCTCCCAACAACGATAAATGTGTATCATCTGCTTTTCCTTTAGGATAGTAATCTACCTCATTTGGTAAGTAATGTAAATGTAGTTTTTTAGATTCTTCAACCCCATAAGACATTTCTAAAACCTCTGTTAAATACTGCATATCTACCAAAGGGACATGGTATTCTTGAGCTACCATACGCACTACCAATGGATAGTTTCCATGAGTATCTATTAATGTTCCATATTCGTTAAAGTTTCTTCTAACGATAGAAGTTAGCAATATAGGATGAGCTCCTTTAGCTCTTGCTTCTTCCACAAATTTTATCAAGTGATTTCTATAACCTGTGTAAGGATTTGTATATCTATCTGGCGACTTAAATTTTTGATCATTATGTCCAAACTGAATCAAAACATAGTCCTCTTTTTGTAGTTGCTCCAATACTTTTTCCCATCGGTGTTCTCCTATAAAACTTCTGGAGCTTCTACCGTTTACTGCATGATTTGATACCGTAATTTTATCATTAAAATACTGCTCTAACACTTGAGCCCAACCATGTTCTGGATTGGTTTCAGGATTTTTTTTATCAGCCATGGTAGAGTCTCCAATGCAAAAAATGGTAATGTTTTTATCTGCAACTTCTTCTTTTTTAGCTGTAGTATTTTTACATGATTGTAAAATAATTACACATGCAATAAAAAATATTTTATAAATTTTCATACCAATTTACTTTTACTGTTGTTTGTTCTTTTAAAATAGAGGCCGTTGTATATTTTTTTGCCTGTCTTTTTTTTAATTGATGAGACCATGAAACACGTTGCTCCGTAGCTGCCCCAGCTCCCGTGTTTTGATATTCTGCATAAAAAGATGTTTTTTCAGCTTCAGTTTTTTTCCAATTGTGCCAACCTACTGGTAAAATATGAGTTCCTAAATTACAATTGATAAAAACCGTTTTTGCATACAATCTCCATGGTCTACCCAAATACATTTTTGTAACACTCTTGTCTGCTGTTAACTTACAGTCTTTAAACACAAAACCATATTCTGAACTTTGAGGGGTTGAAGCTGCTGTAATATAAGAATTACTTTTGCTATAAATTTCGCAATGATCGAACAAAGCTGTAGCTCCTCCAAAAATATAATCTGTAGTTCCTTCTATATAACAATCTTTATAATATTGCTTTCCTTCTCCAGAGGCATATAACGTATCTTGGTTTCCTAACAATTTACAGTTAACAATTGCTACTCTATTAGAAACCACAGACAAAGCAATGGCTTGTCCTACATTACCTGCTGCATTTTCTACCGTAATGTTTTTCATTACAAAATCATTTGCCTCTACCAACATGGTTGGGGTAAAAAAAGTGCTATTTCTCCCCAATCCTATTTTACCAAAAAAATCACTATAGGTAATAATGGTTTTTTCTTTACTCTCTCCTATTAATGTAATATGTGTATTCCATTCATGAACTTTCACTTTTTCGTGATACACTCCATTTTTTACATTGATGATTACTTTTTTATACGGAAAAGACTTAGAGTTATTAATAGCTTCTTGAATACTTGTGTAATCTCCGCTATTATCTTTTGCTACTATAACGTTATATTCATCTTGTGGCTTAGCTTTTTTTTTTACGTTGTATTTATCGCTCCACTTAGGATATTTTTTTAAGACTTCTTTAGGTTCATTCACATACCATCCGTAGCCATTTCTACGTTCTTCCCCTATTTCAGAAATGTCGTATTTTTTAATTCCATCTCTATCGCAAAAGAAAGGTTTGTTATCTTCTAAAGTCATAAAACGAGCCCAAATAGGTTTTGCATCAGGATCTTTTACCATCACTTTATTACTCACTTTTCCTTTATCGTTATACTCTCTATCTTCTCTAAGTCCAGTAATCATTACTTTTTTAAACCAAGCATGAGCACTATTTACTGCTGTAATTACTTCTTCTGATGGATTTTTTATATCCATAAGCAATAAAACTATTTTAGCAGATTCTGAACCACTTAACGATGGTAATTCATATGCCCTAGCTTTTGCAGGCTCTAAAGTATATTCATCGTGCTGTGCACACCAAGCTGTAAGCACACCATTTTGTTTGTATTGAGTTTTAATAATACAGTCTACTCCTTTATCAAACGCAATTTTAATTTTCTCTATTGTTTTTTGATCTGGTTTGATGGCATATTCACCAGAATTATCTCTTAACTCTTTTAACAAATTCATGATATTTACCATAGAATTATCATTATAAGTGATATGAGTGTAGTATCCTTTTTTTAATGGATAAAATTGTGGCCATCCTCCATTATCATACTGGGCTGCCAAAACATAATCTACCCCTTTTAAAAAAGCTTTTTTATAAGTTTCATCCTTAGTTTGTCTGTACATTTTAGATAAAAACACCATTTCTTGAATAGTAGCTCCATTATCTGTAGTAGCTCCTTTCCCAGTAGGTTTTAAGGCAATTAACTCTTGTTTTTCCTCTGCTGAAAGAGGCTTTTGCATTTGAATGTTTTTTGGCCACCCTCCTATTTCTCTCTGATACAACAAAACATTTTTGGCAACAGCTTTGGCTTCATCAGAAGCAAACCAATCTCCTTCTTGCATTCTTGTAATCTTTTGCCAAGATTTATCTAAAACTTGAGCTTGCACACTCATTGTAATAGAAAAAATTAAAAAAGTTATGATTGATAATCGTTTATAAAATTTCATATAATTGGTTGTTTTATTGATTCCTTTGTGATTTTATAATTCAAAAGCTCCTAAATCTGGTGCTTCTCCATTAAATGGTAATCCTACATCTATTCCTGCATCAATTAAATCACTCCCTGCTTTTAATTGAAAAAAAGTAACATCTGGCAAACTACCATCGGCCTTTCTTTCATTTAATAATTGTGAATAATCAATGCTTTCATAATCCTCCTCGGTAGTTGTAATTCCGTTTTGCCAACTATTATTAGTAATATCAGTTGTAGTTGCATTAGTACTTCCATAGGAACCTAAATAATTACTGTTTTTTATAGTCAACTTTTCTAATGGATTGGTATTGCTAAAGTTATAATTTCTACCATTGTCATAAGCCGAACAATTGTATATGGTAACGGTTCCTCTATTGCTATTATGATCAAAACCATCAGCTGTATTTCCCACTGCAATACAATTGGTATAAATAGCATTGTGTTTTAAATCTTTGGTATCACTACCTCCGGTTTTAAATCCATTACCATCACCAATTCCTATTACATTTTCTTTATTGTAACCATTTTTAATAGCCCAACAATTTTCATAGGTTGTTAAAATATTATCAGATCCTCTTAGGTAACCATCCCAACCATCGTCTAAATTTTGCCATGCTCTACATCCTACAAATTTATTTCCGGTTCCAGCTGTTAATTTACAAGCAAATCCATCGGCATTTTCATTAGTAGAATCGGCATTAAAATAAGAATCACAATTTAATATTGTATTATTTGCTGCACCGTTGTCTATTTGTAAACCTGTATCTGAACATTCAGAAAAAGTACAAAATTCAATTATATTATTACTACCTCTTACTTGTAATCCATTATCACCAGCATTAAACACATCTATCCCTTTGATATGCCAAAAGTTTGCATTTAAAATAATTCCTTGGTTTGATGAACTTTCTGACATAGAAGAGAAATCAAACTTTGGTCTACCTGTCCCCTCTTTTGGTAATAACTTTATCGTATTTCCATTAGTTCCAGAATTGCTTATGGTAATTCGTGAATTTATAACATAAGTTCCTCCTGTTATTAAAATAGTCTCCCCTGCATTTACTGAAGACAAAGCACTGATAAGTTGTGAAGTGTTTTCTACTAAAATATCTCCTGTTTCTTCATCAGTAAAACTAGATATAGTAATAGATTTTGTACCATTTACTATTCCTTTGTCAGCTGCTGTTGCTGTTACAGTTACAGTTCCATTTTGGTTAGCAGTAATTAAGCCGTTGTTAGAAATAGTTGCAATAGTTTCATTTGAAACAGTCCAATTTACAGATTTATTGGTAGCATTGGCAGGAGTAATAACTGCATTCATTTGCCCGGTAGTTCCCTGAGTTATATCATTACCCGTAACTTCTATTTTTGTTACAAGCACATCCATATCTACATCCTCTCCAACACTCTCTTTAGAACATCCTAAAACAAAGAGTACAACCAATAATAGATTTAATTTTAAAACTTTCATTCCTACAACTATTTATTTAATTTATAAAAACCAACAACTTAAGTGCGTTGATCTTATTTATTCAATTCTAAAGCAGCTAAAATAAAAGGCCCTGTTGCTTTAGGATCATTGTCTTTTTTGCGTTCATTTACATAATATTCAAAAGAACCATCTCTGTAAGGATTTCCCCCTAAACCTGCTACAGCACAAGCTTGAGTAATAACTACTTCTCCATCTTCATTTACTTTTACCAAATCTCTTGTCATACCATCAAAAGCTTTTTCTGCAACTTGTTTGTATTTTGCTGGTAAATATCCTTTGTTTACTCCTTTTGCCAAAGAATATGCAAACATGGCTGTACCAGAAGCTTCTAAGTAATTTCCTTCTTTATCTCCCATATCGGTTACTTGGTACCACAATCCAGATTCATGTTGTTGTTTAACCAACGCTTCTGCCAACTGATTTAAGTACAACACCAACTCTTCTTGTTTTGGATGATCTTTTGGAAAAAAGTCTAAGGCATCTACTAAAGCCATGGCATACCAACCTAAAGAACGTGACCAAAAATTAGGAGAAGTTCCTGTTTGTTTATCAGCCCAATCCATTTTTTTACTTGCATCCCAACCGTGATACAACAATCCTGTTTTTTCATCACGAGCATGTTCTTGAATCAATTCAAATTGTTTGGCAACATCATTTAAATTTTTTCCGTTTTCAAATTTGGTAGTGTAATGTGCATAAAAAGGCTCCCCCATATACAATCCGTCTAACCACATTTGATTTGGGTATATTTTTTTATGCCAAAATCCTCCTTGAGGTGTTCTTGGTTGTTCTGCTAATTGCTTCCTTATCAATTGCATTACCTTCAAATACTTTTCGTCTTTTGTACGATCATATAACTTGAATAAAATATTTCCTGCTACAACCATATCAATATTATACTTTTCAAAAATATATGTTGGTACGCTCCCATCTTCTTTAATAGTAGCATCTGCATATCCTTTTACATAGTTGTAATATTTTTCATCTTTGGTTTTTTCATACAATTTCTCAAAACCTGTAAGAACCAACCCATGAACATAATCCCACTTAGCCACTGTTCTATCATCTATCTGAAGTGCCTCTGGATGACGTTTCATTAAAGTCAATGCCAATCTTTCTGACCATTTTAAACTTTCTGGAATTGCCATTTCTTTGGCTACTTCAGTTTTTTGTTCTTTTTTCTTTTCAGATTTACAAGCAGTAACTGTTCCTAAAACAATTAATAATCCTACTGAAACTTTTGCTATTGTTTTTAACTTATTCATGTTTTCTTATTCCTTTTAGTTTAAAACATTATTATTATTTAACACCTCTAACTTAGCATCTAAGTATTGTAAAAACTCTTCTTTGGTTTTTATTCCATCTTTTTCTTGTTCCCAAGCTCCTAAGAAATAAAAAGACACTGGCTCTTGCGTAGGTTTAAACATTAATAAATGATCGAACTCCCCTTTTTTTACTTCTGCTATTGTTTCTTTTTGATAAAAAATAGCCATTCCTAAATCATCTGGAACCAAAGTTTGTTCTCCATAAGTCGCTATATAAGCCCATTTTTGATTTTCGCTATCTTTTTGAAAATACTCAACTCCATGGTTGATAATTCCTGTACAAACTCCTTCAAATTCTTTTGATGTTTGTATGGTATGTTTGGTATATCTTTCATTAGGAAAGATTTCTAACTCTGATGTTAAATCCACAACATCACCTGCCGTTTTCCATCCGTAGTAATTTACCAAAACAGATGAGCTTTTATCCGTGTTTTTTACAGAAACAAAAGTTGAATCTACTTCTTCAAAATGAAGCATTTTATTATCTATTTCTCTACCTATAGATCCTATTCCTAACCCCTTTCCTACTTTTAAAATATCTGTTCCCCAAGATTGCTTTTCGTGATACGAAGCAAAACCATCTTGCCCAACTTGAGATAAAACCAAACTATCAGTAACTTTTCCAAAAATATCAATAGCATTTCTCCAATCTAAATACAATCTATATCCTACTTTATTACTTTCCCATCCAGGCCCTTCATATCTAATAAACCAAGAATGATCTGTATGCTCTTTTGGTACTTTTAAAGAGCTTACATTTTTAAAATGTCCTTCTAAATATTCTCTTCCTTGCCAATGCCCGCCTTCTTTAATAGAAATTTCTGCATATGTTTTTGCTGGAGTTTTTGTTTCTACTTTTGTTTCTGATGTCTTTTTTTCTTTACAAGCAACCGTTACTATTGCTAAAACAACCAAACCTAAAGTTTTTTTAATTCTTTTCATTTTTATTTATTTTCTTTAAAAATTTTATTTAAAAACTCAATCACATAATCTGTCGTTACATCAAACCAAGGATGTAACAACCAAAAAGGATGTGGTGAATTTGAAATAGTTTTAACTTCGTTATAAATATTGTGTTTATCTAAAATTTTAATCATATCATCTCTTCCTGCATGAAAACGAGGAAATTGACTATTGATAAATAATACCGGAGGAGTGTTTTTGTTGGTATGATGTAATGCCGATGCTTCTTTCCATATTTCTGGAACTTCTTTATAAGTACCTCCTAACCACCAACTAGCCATACTCCCCTCCATAGACTCTGGATGTTTAAAAGCCAATACACCATCTATATCAACAATAGCCTGTACAGCTGCAGATGGACTATTGTTTATATATTTTTTATTAAGATTTGTTGTCCCTATTAAAGCAGCCATTTGTCCTCCTGAAGAACATCCTAAAACAGCTATTTTAGTAGTGTCTACATGGTATTTTTTTGCATTTAATTTAATGTACTGAATGGCATTTTTAACATCAATAATTCCAGCAGGATATTCTGCTTCATCGGACAACCTATACTCTACAGTAAAACAAGCATATCCTTTTGATGCAATTGCCATAGCCATAGGTTGCATATGTTCTTTACTTCCTGATTTCCATCCACCACCATGGATTAAAACCACAGCAGGATTTTTTGTTTTAGAATAAAAAAAAGCATCTAACTCTAAATTTCTTTCACCTGTATTTTTATATACAATTTCTTTTTTAACCTTTACATCTTTATCTATTTTAAGGAATACAGGTTTAATTTTTGGATACTTTTTAAGTTCTTTTTTATAAGTACTATAAACAGTAAAAGAAGTGTCTTTTTTAATTACTTGACCATGAGCACAACCTAAAAAAAATAAGTTTAAGGCTATAGTAGATAAAAATGTGTATTTTAAAAAAGACATATTTTATTTTTTACAAAAGCAGGTTTGTCTTTTACTCAAACCCACTTTTTTATTTATTACAGCAATAATTAATTTTTACTCTGGACTTTGCATTAAAGAACCATTAATATAAGTATCAATTAATTTAATATTTGATACGTGATCTAAAGAATAAGCTTTGTCAACTTTTTCAATAATAACATCTTCTAACAAAATATTTTTGATAGGTGACTCTTCATAACCTTTAGCTAAAATACCATAAGCTCCACCATCTTTAACTCTTATGTTTTTTAACTCTACATTTTTAATAGTAGGCATAAAAGATCCTTTTTGACTTCCGTAAACAGCATAATGCATATTCAATTTCAAAACAGCTTCTTTTACTTGCCCAACTTCTAAATCTCTTACATAAACACCGTCTACAACTCCACCTCTTTTGGTATTTGTTTTTATTCTAATAGCTCTATCTAAATTAGCACTATTCATAACACATCCTTCTACAAATACATTGCTTACTCCTGCAGACATTTCACTACCAATAACAACACCACCATGACCGTCTATCATTTTACAGTTTTGCACAATAATATTCTCACTCTTAATCCCCACTCTTCTACCATCAGCATCTCTACCTGCTTTTATAGCTATACAATCATCACCTGTATTAAATACACAATTTTTAATGATTACATTTTTAGAGTACTCAGGATCACACCCATCGTTATTAGGGCCATGACTATTCACAGTTACACCATCTACAATTACATTGTTAGACCTTGTTGGGTGAATGACCCAAAACGGTGCATTTATAATTGTTACTCCTTGAATTAAAACATTTTCACAATTAAAAGGCTCTAAAAAGGTTGGTCTTAAGTAATGATCATTTCCAAAAACTCTTTCTTCTACAGGAATTCCTCTATCAGAAACATCCATTAGTTTTGGAACTCCTAAACTATCTTTTTGCTTTGGTGTTCCTTCTTTCCATCCATATTCTTCTTTTCCTGCCCAAGGCCACCAATGCTCATTATCTGCTTGACCATTTAAAACTCCCTTTCCTGTTATGGCTATATTTTTTTTGTCTTTAGCATAGATTAAAGGAGAATAGTTCATTAGCTCTACTCCTTCATATGAAGTTAACACTAACGGATAATAATCTTGTGGATTTTGACTAAATAATATTTCTGCTCCATCCTCTACATGTAAATTAACATTATCCTCTAAATGAATAGGCCCTGTTAAATACTTTCCTGCAGGAACTAAAACTACTCCTCCACCGTTTTTTGAACACTCAGCAATAGCAGCTTTAAAAGCTTCTGTATTTTTTGTTACCCCATCGCCAACAGCATCAAACTCAATAACACTATATACTTTGTCTTTAAAAACAGGCTCCTTTACTTGTTTTACAATTTCAACCATTTTTTCCCAAGGACTATCTACTACTACTTGCTTCTTTGCTGCTTGTTTACAAGAAGCAAATGACATTAATATCACAAACAGCAACAATACTTGCTTTTGCTTAAAAAAATTTAACCAAAAATATTTTTTCATCTTAATTAACTTATAAAATTGTTAGTACCTGTTTACAGCTACAAGCTGTGCAATCGATTACAATATTACAAAACATACTCTAGATTCACAAAATAATTACCATAAATAACACACAAAAACTATCTAATTTATAGATTAACACGTTTTTTTTTAACAAAAAATCACCATTTATATAAAAAGAACATCTATTTTTGAATCTTTTATGTTCTTGTTTTTTTTATTTTATAATTAAACAAAAACATTTTCCTTTATACTTTAAATAACTAAAACATAAAATGGATAAAAAAACTACCATTTATGACATTGCAAAAAAATTAAAAATTACAGCTGCAACTGTTTCTAGAGCCTTAAACAACAACCCTAAAATAAGTAAGGCAACAAAACAATTGGTGTTAAAAACAGCAAATGAAATGAACTACGAGCAAAACAAACTTGCTCAAGCACTTAAAAATGGTAAGAGTTTTAATGTTGGAGTAATTGTTTCTAGAATTGATTCTAATTTTTTTGCATCTATTATTAGAGGAATTGAAGAAGAACTTTTTCAACACGGCTATCATGTTATTATTTGTCAAACAAACAATAATGAAAACATGGAAGTAGAAAACATTACAACCCTATTAAACGCACAAGTTGATGGAATTTTAATGTCAATATCTAATATTGATATTGATAAAAATGAGGTATTTAAAAAACTTCTTTCAAAAAAAATACCGCTATTATTTTTTGATAGAAAAAAAACAATTCCAGGTATTAGCTCAGTAACAGTTAATGACTTTTCTGCTGGTTATAAAGCCACTCAACACTTAATAGAACAAGGCTGTAAAAGAATAGCACACTTATCAGGTGATAGAAATTTTGAAATTTTTAAAGATCGATTCACAGGATACCAGCAAGCCCTTGTAGACAACAGTATTCCGTTTGACGAGAGTTTGGTTATTGAAGCCAAAAGTAATATTGATGCAGGAAAAGAAGCAACAAAAAAACTATTAAAACTAAAAAATCCACCCGATGCTATTTTTTCTTCAAGTGATTTTAGTGCCTTAGGTGCCATCAAAGAATTAAAATCCCAAAACATAAAAATACCTCAAGACTTTTGTGTTGTAGGCTTTAGTAACGAGCCATTTACCAAATTCATGGAACTTTCTATCAGCTCTATAGACCAATCTCCTATAGAAATGGGAAAAACAACTGCTCGTGTTTTTATTGAAGAAGTTAAAAACAAAAAAACAACTGTAACTAAAAAAAATGTAGTTCTAGAACCAGAACTCATTGTTAGAAAATCCTCTTCTAGAACCAAAATATTATAAATTTATTCCTGTGGATTTTCAGCTTTTTTTCCATTAATATAACTATCTATAATAGTAAGATTTGTAACATAATCTAAAGAAAAGTCTTTTTCAACCTTTTCTATAGTAACATTTTTAAAAGTAATATTATCAATTGGAGACTTCTCATATCCTTTAGCTAAAATTCCGTAACGACCTCCGTTCTTTACCACTACATCCTCCAATAGCACATTTTTTATAGAAGGCATAAAGTTTCCTTTTTGATCTCCATGAATTGCATAATGCATATTCAATTTTAACACAGCTTCTTTTACTTGTCCTACTTTTAAGTTCCTAACATAAACCCCATCTACAGTTCCACCTCTACGTGTGTTTGTTTTAATTCTTATAGCCCTATCTAAATTAGCACTGTTCATTTCACAATTCTCAACAAAAACATTATTCACCCCAGCAGACATTTCACTCCCAATAACAACTCCTCCATGACCATCTAACATTTTACAGTTTTGAATTAAAATATTTTCACTTTTAATTCCCACCCTTCTACCATCAGCATCTCTTCCTGCTTTTATAGCAATACAATCATCACCTGTATTAAAAACACAATTTTTAATAATGATGTTTTTTGAATATTCAGGATCACAACCATCGTTATTAGGACCGTGACTATCAACAGTCACTTCATCAACAATAATATTTTCAGATCTAAAAGGATGGATCACCCAAAACGGAGCATTGATGATTTTTACTCCTTGAATTAAAATATTTTTACTCTCAAAAGGCTCTATAAAATTAGGTCTTAAATAATGCCCTTCACCAAATACTCTATCTTTCACTGGAATATTATCCTCTGCCATTTTCATTAACAAATCAATACCAATCCCCTCTTTTTGTCTTGGCAATCCTTCTTTCCAACCATATCTTTTACTACCACACCATGGCCACCAATTTTCACGATCTCCTTGACCATTTAAAATTCCTTTTCCTGTAATGGCAATATTTTCTTTTTGATAAGCATATATTAAAGGTGAATAATTAATCATTTCAGTCCCCTCATAAGAAGTATTCACCATAGCAAAATCCTTAGTATCATTACTAAACAGAACCTCAGCTCCCTCTTTTATATGTAAATTCACATTACTTTCTAAATGGATAGGACCCGTAAAATATTTTCCTGCTGGTACCACTACTTTTCCGCCTCCACTAGCAGAACATTCAGCTATTGCTTTTTTAAACACTTCAGTATTGTTAAAAACCCCGTTATTTACAGCACCAAAATCTAGTATATTGAATTCATTATCTGGAAATTTCGGGACTTTTACCTGTTTTTTTATTTCTGCTACTTTTTCCCAAGGGCTGGTACTTTGTTCCTTTTGTTTACAAGAAATGGCTACTAAAAAACCTACAAACAAAAATGCTGCTTTTGCAACATCTTTTATAAATCCCTTTTTATTTTTCATGCTAGACTACGAATTACAAATGTTTAATCCACAATTATAATCAATATAATTGAAGAGAATGCATAAAATTGATTGTTTTACAATTCTATAAATTGAAAAAAACATAAATAATTAAGTACAAAAAAAGCTTCACATTTCTGTGATGCTTTTTGTTTTCTTGTAGCGGGAACTGGACTCACTTCGACTACACTGCGTTACGCTCTGTACAGGCTTCTCATCCAGTATCTCTAAAAAACTTATGAAACTAAAAAAGGCTTCCGATTTCTCAGAAGCCTTTTGTTTTCTGATAGCGGGAACTGGACTCACTTCGACTACACTGCGTTACGCTCTGTACAGGCTTCTCGCCCAGTATCTCTAAAAAACTTATGAAACTAAAAAAGGCTTCCGATTTCTCCGAAGCCTTTTGTTTTCTTGTAGCGGGAACTGGACTCGAACCAGTGACCTTCGGGTTATGAGCCCGACGAGCTACCTACTGCTCTATCCCGCGATTTGGATGGCAAATATACAAGATATCAACGTTTCTCACAACCAAAATGGTATTTTTTTTATATGATTTCTTTTTTAATATTTTTTTTACCTATACTAAAACACAATTCGTCTATAGATAAACACACTCTATCGAACTTAAAACAAAGCAACTGCCGTTAACCATATATTTGATTTAACTTTTAAACACATAAAAAATGAGTTGGTTAAAAACAATTACATGGCTTTCTATTACAGCAACGTCTGTATCTATTTGGTACACTATTCTTTTATAATATTACAAGAATAAATCTCCCAGTTACAAAGGGCATATACATCAAAAAACACAACAAGAATTTTTCCTGTTGTGTTTTTTGATTTTACTATTATTTATCCAACTCTAAACATCCCATAATAAAAGGACCTGTTGCTTTGGCATCATTCTCTCGAATGCGTTCATTAATATAATATTCATAACTCCCATCTCTGTACGGATGTCCTCCCAAACCTGCAACAGCACAGCATTTAGTTAAAGTTAAATATCCTTTGTCATCTTTCGTCATTAAATCCTTCATCAATCCATCGTATGCTTTTTCGGCTACTTTTTTATACTTTTTAGCTACATAACCTTTATTTACAGCTTTTGCTATCGCATACATAAACATTGATGAAACGGATGCTTCATGATAATTCCCAGCTTTATCCCCTTGATCTAAAACCTGATACCACAAACCATTATCATCTTGGTATTTTGGCAATACTGTTACTAATCCTTTAACCATGTTTATTAACTGTGGTCTTTTAGGATGATCTTCAGGCACAAAATCTAACACATCTACCAAAGCCATAAACCACCATCCCATGCTACGTCCCCAAAAATTAGGAGATTGCCCAGTTATTTTATTTGCCCATTGTTGATTTTTACTTTCATCCCAAGCATGATAATACAATCCTGTTTTTTCATCAAAGGTGTGTTTTGCACAAACTATAAATTGTGTTATTGCATCGTTCATTAATTCTGGTTGATGAAATATTGCAGCATATTGAGCTATAAAAGGTGCCCCCATATACAAACCATCCAACCAAACCTGATGTTGATATCTTAACTTATGCCAAAAAGCTCCTTCAAATGTTCTGGGATGATGTTTTAATTGATCGATCAAACGATCCATAGCGAGTTTGTATTTTTCATTGCCTGTTTGCTCATACACATCAAACAATACTTTTCCCGGATTGATATAATCAATATTATACGTTTCCACCTTGTATTTATGGATTTCTCCCTGATTATTTATAATAGTATCTGCCCATTTTACAACATAGTCTAGATATTTTTTATTTCCTGTTTCTTTCCAAACTTTTAGCATTGCCAAACACCCAAGTCCTTGAGAATACCCAAAATAAAGTCTTTTCCCATGATCTAATTGCCAAGCTTCTGGAAACCTATTTAGTTCGGATTCAGCAAACAAAACTCCTGTTTTTTGACCAAACCCACTGGTAAAACTGCAAATGATGATACATAAACCTACGACTGTTTTTTTCATACTTTGTTGATTTTATTTAAATTTTAAATTTAACATACTTTGGTTTTAGCTTTGTTACAAAAAAACGTTAAGGTTAAAACATTAAATGTTTTAACCTTAACTAAAATTACTAGCAACTATAAACTAAACAACTAAAACTATTTTTTATTGATACCCTGGATGTTGTGTTAAACGAGGGTTGTCTATCATAGGATGTCCTGCTGCTCCCGCAGCAAAAGGAAGCAATTCGGTTCTGTTTTCTTCAAAACCATAATACAATCCATCGGTACCATCAGAAGCCTCAATCCAATTAGGATAAGCCCCTCCATTTTCTGCAGATCCTGTAGGTTTTGTATAAATAATAGCACCTATTTGTAACCTGTTAAATCCTCTTTCAAATCCAACTGTTTTACGAGCATTTCCATTATAGCTACTGGTATAAGCTTCAAACATATTTACAGGATACCATTGATCTCCTTGTTCTACTGTTTCTCCATGAGCAGTTACAATTCCTGCCAATGTAGTTTGAAAAGCATCATACGCTGCCTCATCTGTTGGAACATTTTGGATCAATGCTACTTCTGCAGGATCTGTTATTTCAATGTATGGCAAGGCTAAAAACTCATCACCATATTGTTGTGCATCTTCTTTAAACTTATACAATCGGTACACAGCAATATTTGCATATGCATTGGTTCTATCAGACAAATCTTTCATTTCTTGTCTAGTAGCCATCAACTCGCTAGACAACTTGTTCATTCTAATCAAATCTGTTCTTAAATTAAACTCTCCTGAAAATTCCCATTTACGTTCTTGCACCAAAGCATCTAAAAAGTCATCTTCTCCTGAAGGAATAGTCATATTTCCAATTCCTGCACGTTCTCTCACCTCTCTTAAGGCATCAATTGCAGCTTGTGTTGGGCCTGCATTTAAATAATTCTGAGCTTCGGCATAAGACAACAATACATCTGAATAACGAATTAATGGAACATTTAAATTACGAGCACTAGCTCCTTGAGGTTCTACACACCATGATATTCTAAATTTCCCTGGCATGATGCATGAATACGTAGTTCCCACATCAACCCAAGTATCTGTAGACCCTGATCCGTTGTCTAAAAAGTAGATACTGTAAGCCGTACAAGCAACATCTCTACGAGTATCATTTTCATCAAAAGACAAGTAATAAGTAGGCAACATAAACTGCATGGCTTTTCTAGACCCAAAAGTTCCTCCTCTTGATCCTGGATGTGCATAAACTCCAAATCGGGTATTGGTATTTTGTCCGTATTGTGCTATTTCCCATAAAATTTCTGGATTTGTTGCAGAAAAATTACGTTGACAGAAGTTGTACCACAAATATTCAAATCCGCTTTTACCTCCTTGTGCTTGCACCAAAGCATTGCTACTTCTTGAAATAATAGCTTCACAAGCATCACTTGCTATTTGATACAATTCACGAACTCTTGCTACATCAGCACGTCTTTCCATTTGTAAACTACCAGGATCATTACTCTCTAAATTCCAACGCAAAGAATATCCTCCTGCATATAAAGAGATTCTTGCCAACAATGCATAAGCTCCTTGTTTAGTAATACGCTCATAAGTAGGAAAACCTGAATCTGCATGCCATGGAATATCATTTACAGCTTCTTGTAAATCAGCAATAATACGATCGTAAATTTCATCACGAGATGCACGAGTTGGATACAAGGTATTTTCATCACTAGCATCTAACTCCTCTAAAGGTTTCCAAACTGCAGGTACATCACCATACACGCGAATTAAATTGTAATAACAAAATGCTCTAATCGCTTTGGCCTCACCTATTAGCTGACTTTTCTTTTCGCTATCTTCCATTTTTTCCAACTTGCTAATAGCAATATTGGTAGATTCAATTGCAGAATACATTTCACCGTAAATTCCTGTTAAGGTATATGGAGAAGTAGCATCGTAAAAATAATTACAGATGTTGTATTTTGAATTGTTGGTAGAACCATCTTCACAAGAATGGGTAACCGTTTCTCCTGCTCCTAACTGATAAAACATTTCGGTTGGCACCAAACTACGATAGCATCCTTGCACAAACATATCGGCCGTTACAATGTCAGAAAACACGGTTTCGGTATCTGAAGAATTGTAAGAAGGCATATCTAAATAATCATCACAAGACCACATTCCCAAAGAAAGAACCGCTAATGAAGAAACTGTGACCAGCTTTTTTATTTTTATTATTCTTGATGTTTTTTTCATAATCTAATTTTTTACGTTAAAATGTTAAGTTTAACCCAACAACATAGCTTCTAGAACGTGGGTAGGTAGAGCTATCATATCCTGGAGTTACTGCTACATAATCATTATTTCCTGCAGACACCTCTGGATCATAACCTGAATAACCAGTAATAGTTCCAAGATTGTTTGCTGTAAAATACACACGAGCATTGGACAATTTTAATTTGTTAAGTACCTCTTTAGGCAAAGTATATCCTAAGGTTACTTGGGCAATACGTAAATAAGATCCATCTTCTACATAATAAGATGAAGGGTAGGTAATATAACTTGAATTGGTGTTGTTTAAACTCCAAGTACGAGCATTTTCATCAGGATTTAATTCTTTTATTCTTGCTAAAGAAGCTGCTCTTTGTCCCGTAGCAGGATCTATTAATCGATAGTAATTTTCTCCAAACTCTTTTGGTACATTTTGATACAATGCATACGGGCTCATACTATGGCTAGTGGCATTGTAAATATCATTTCCAATGCTAAAGTTTAAAAAGGTATTGATATCAAACCCTTTGTAACTAAATGCATTTCTTATTCCTCCTACACAATCTGGAGTTCCATTTCCTATTTTCACCAATTGTCTTGTAAACTGATCTCCAGTTTCATTGTCGGCAGCAAACTTTATATCTCCTGGATTAGGATTTCCTGTATGCGGTTTTACAACCCCTTCTTTTAAAGTTAAACTTCCATCTTGATTTTCGATAAAATCATCGGTTGTATACAATCCATCATACACATATCCATACATATCTCCTAAAGATTCTCCAACCACCGCATAATAAGATACTGATCCAGAACGGTTACCCCCTACGCTAAATGTTTTTTGTTCTTGATCTCTTTCAAGAGTCATTACTTTAGATTTGTTGAACGTTAAATTTAAATCTGTTGTCCATTTAAAATCACTAGTTCTTACATTTACAGAACTCAAAGTAAATTCCCATCCTCTGTTACGCATGGTTCCTACATTTTGATATTGAGAACCATATCCTGTTGAAACAGGGATGATACTTTTCATGAGCATATCGCTAATTTCATTATTATACCATTCTGTAGTAAGGTCAATACGTCCTCCAAAAAAGGAGATATCTAACCCAATATTGGTTGCTTCTAAACCTTCCCATTGTAAACTTCTATTACCTAAGTTTCCACTAGTTACATAAGCAGGATTTCCTTCGGTATTGTTGATAGGATAATCGGTTTGGGCCAACGTAGTTTGATACAAGTTATTTCCTATTCCGTTGTTTCCTACAATACCATATCCTACACGTAATTTTAAGTTGTTGATGGTATTTTTAATCCCGCTATTTTCCCAAAAGCTTTCTTCAGAAACTCTCCATGCTCCAGAAACAGAGGGAAAAACGCCCCATTTATATCCTTCTGCAAATTTTGAAGATCCGTCTTTACGTACGGTTGCTGTTAATAAATAACGATTGTCGAATGTATAGTTTAAACGAGTAAAAAAAGAAGACAATCCTGTACGAGAATGCCCCGTACTTTTTCCTGAAACAGTAGCATTAGAAATATTATCTAATCCAAAGTTAGGATATGGAAACTGTCTAAGACTAATACTGTTACTTTCTGACTCACTATAATTTAATTCCTGACCAATTAAAACATTTACTTTATGAACCTCATTAAAAGTATTGTTATAGTTTAAAGTATGAGTAAGTTGATATCTATACGATTCTGAGTTTCCTATTCCCCCATTAATTCCTGTATTTACAGGATCTGTTAAATAAGCTCTTGAATTTTCATCAGAAAAAGAAACAGATTTACTGTTAGACCACATGTACTGTCCTGAACTTCTCCAAGTAAAATTGTTTAAAAAATCAAACTCTACTCCTGCATTTACAACAAATACACGAGAGCGTTTGTTTGAAGTAGATGCCATATTTTCTACCAAAGGATTTTCGGTATCGTAACTAGAATCTAATCCTGAATAATCACCATAAGTTTGAGTGTTTAATATTTCATCTTGTGTAAAAATAGTACCTCCGTTAATTGGTTGTAACAAAACATCTTTCATTGAAGAATAAGACCCACCTCCATCAACAGATTTATTAGAAAACATGGTATTTAAATCTAAACGAATTCCCTTGTACAATTCTGAATTAATTTTAGTTCTAAATACATTTCTATCTTCGTTATGATTGGCCAACAAACCATCTTGTCCGTTGTAGTTATAACTTAAAAACATTTGTGTTTTTTCGTTCCCCGTAGACACTGTTAAATTGTGGTTTTGCGTTAATGCTGTTCCTCCAAACACTTTATTTTGCCAATCTAAACCATATCCGTTACGGTAACGATTTTCAATACGATCAAAAGCATTGGTATAAAAATCAGGAGTATCGGTTCCTAAACTATTATCGTACACATTACTCCATTGTGTTGTTTTTCCTTGCAACTCTGCCATTTCGTACTGATATTTCACATAATCTTCGGCATTAGACATCATGTTTAATTTTTTAGACAATTGGTCTACCGAAATGAAAGAATTGTATGATACTCTTGTTTTTCCTTTTTTACCCGATTTGGTAGTTATTACGATAATACCATTAGATCCTCTTGCTCCGTAAATGGCTGTAGACGATGCATCTTTTAGTACTTCAATACTAGCAATATCATTAGGATTGATAATATTTAAAGCATCATCCATTTGAAAACCATCAACAATATATAAAGGTTTGGTACTTTGTGTGATAGAAGTTCCTCCACGAATGGTAATATTTACTCCCGCTCCTGGTGCTCCACTGGTAGTAACAATATTTAATCCTGCTGCTCTTCCCTGCAATGCTTGGGCGGCATTCATCGCAGGAACAGTTGCTAATTCTTCACCCGATACTGAAGATACAGCCCCTGTTAAATCTGATTTTTTTACAGATCCATATCCAATGACTACAACTTCATCTAGTTGAGCAGTATCTTCTTCTAAAGTAATATTAAGGGTAGATTGATTTTTTACTGATTTTTCTAAAGTTTTGTATCCCATATAAGAAAAAACCAACAAAGCATCTTTAGAACTTACGGTTAATGTAAACTCACCATCAAAATTGGTTAAGGTACCATTTGATGTTCCTTTTTCGAACACATTTACTCCTGGCAACACCAATTGATTGTTATCGGCTACTTTTCCTTTTACAAGTATTTTTTGCTGCTGCACATTTGCAGGTACCGATGTACTTTGTTGCGTTGCTGATTCTTTTAAAATTACCTGTCTATCGTTTGTTTTATACACTACAGGTTCTCCTGTAAAAAGCAAAGCCAACACATGGTTGATGTCCTTCTTTTCTACAGCTATAGATACTTTTCTATCTACATCAATTTTGTTGCTTTCATATAAAAATCTAAACTCAGATATAGCCTCTATCTTCTGGAACACCTCTTCTACTTTAGCATCTTTTAAAGCAAAAGTTAATTTGGTATTTTGAGAATAAGTACTAGCATTAATATTTAAAAAAGTAGCTATTAATAAAATAGTAGTTAGTTTCATTTTTAAGCTCATTCTAGGAAAAAATGAACGCAAGCATCTTTCCTTAATTAGTTTTTTCATAATTTTGTTTTGGTTTTAAATGATTGACTTTTTGCGATTTCGTTTAAATCACCTTTTTAAATCGGGAAATACTGGTCCTATTTTCCGATTTTCTTTTTTGAGGTAACAAACAATAATTTATTTCATTAGCAATACATGTTTTAAGGGTTAATAATTATTTTATTCTCTTCCTTTTCATAAGTAAGTGGATATAATTCTCCTATACTTGACAATACATCCTCTATACTTTCTATCTTTATACTGAACCTAGCGTTAAACATTTTACTTTCTAACAAACCATGATTGTTTACAATGTTTATATTGTAGGTTCTTTCTAACTTTTTAATCATTTGCTTAAACGTTACATCATTAAAAACAAGTTCTCCATTCATCCAACTTGTATACAATTGAGGATTTACTTTAGCGATATTTATGTTTTGAGTTTCGGTATTCCAAGTAGCTTTGTAACCTGGTTTAAGCAATGTGTTTTTTTGAGGTTCTTTATGGTTTGATAGACTTACTGATCCTTCTACCAATACTGTGTGCACTTCGTTAGGATGATGATAGGTTGAAACATTAAATTTTGTTCCCAAAACTGTTACATCCATATTATTTGCGTTTACAATAAATGGGTGCAAAGAATCTTTAGCCACTTCAAAATAAGCTTCACCCTCTAAGAAAACCGTTCTTTTTTGACCTGCTATAAATTGTTGTGGAAACTTTAAAACAGTCCCCGAATTTAAATGCACTTTGGTTCCATCGGAAAGCACAATATTAAATGTTTTTCCATAAGGCACACACAACTTATGATATACCGATGTTTTTTGTGCCAATGTCACGTTCTTGTAACTTATTTGATTTCCTGTTTGGTTTACAATAGCTCTTCCTTTGTTTTTAATTACAGTAAAATTGACATATTCATTCAAGGCTTTGGTTTCTCCATTTTCTAATATTAAGGCAATATCACTTGATGTCATATCAAACGGAGCTTCTTTTGTAGATGTGTATTGGTATAAAAAATAAGAACTACCAAGTAAAAACACCAAAGCAGCTGCATATTTATAAAAATGACGATAGCTAAAACGATTAGTCTTAGGCTTTACCCTTTTATAAAAACCTTGCCAAGAAACATCAACATCTACAGAAGTTAAAAACTGCAACGCTTCTTTTACTTGTCCACTTTGGTAAATATCTCTTATTAATTCCTGTTCTTCTTTTTCTAATTTTTGAAGCTTACTAATATCTAACACTCCAGTATTTAGAATTTCTTCTAGGATTGATCTTAATTTGTCATCTGTATTTTTCATAAAAAATAGGTGCTGTTATTATTATGTTATGAAAACATAAACAAAGGGTGACAATATTTTTTATTTTTTTATCAAAACTTTCATTTTTTTATATATTTACCATAAAAAACAAGCAATAAACATCATTTCATCAATGACAACTTTAAAGAATGATCTTAAAAAATGATTTAATAGCGTTTGAAAAACTTTACAAAGAACATTTTAAATTTTTATGCTTAGTTTCCTTTCAGATAACCAAAGATGAAGCTATCGCTAAAGATATTGTTCAGGATTTTTTTGTGCATTTATGGAGCAAAGAAAAAAGTACAGATATTACCACTTCATTTAAATCATATGCTTCAAAAGCCATAAAAAACTTAAGTCTCCAACAAATAGAAAAAAGTCAAAAAGCAAAATTAAAACAAGAAGAACTCATAACTAAAAAATTTGAAGAGCCTACTTTTTTTGAACATGTAAAAAATAAAAAAGCTGCCAAAGTAAGAGAATTAATGAATAAAATTCCAGAAGCTAGAAGAAACATTTTTATTTCTCATGTAATAGATGGACTTAGTTATGTGCAAATTGCAGAAATGTATAACATTTCTGTAAACACCGTAAAAACTCAAATGAAACGTTCTTATGCTTTTTTAAGAACTTTGGAAAACGAAGATGTTACTGCCGTGGTTTTACTTTTTATATTGATATCGAATTCATAAAAACCATATAAACAAAAAAGCTTCACATTTCTGTGAAGCTTTTCTAGTAGCGGGAACTGGACTCGAACCAGTGACCTTCGGGTTATGAGCCCGACGAGCTACCTACTGCTCTATCCCGCGATTTGGACTGCAAAGATACGTGATGTTAGCGATTCTCACAACCAAAAATTAACTTAATTTTAACAAAAAAAACAACTCTCTACATTTCAACCACTTACCTAATAAAAAATTTTCCCTTTTAACTTAAATACAACTTTTAGAATACACTATTCATCTACAAAAAAAACCTACTCATCGATAATTATAATTTATCATACATGTTAATTATAAATTTGATATAAATCTAAAAAACAAAAGACATGAGCTGGTTAAGAACAATAACATGGATATCTATTGCTAGTGCTTCTGCATTTATTTGGTATACAATACTTTTTTAAAGCAAAAACACTACAAGCCTATATGAAGACACTGAACATATTATGTCTATAATATGTTAATGCACAAAACTTTTAGTTTTTCTCTTCATAATATCTCTGTCTTTAATCAAAAAAAAATTACGCTACTTGTAAAAATTTTTAATTACAGCTGTAACACAAAAAGAACACTCATTTTATTATTTACAATATTTTTGATTTAAAAAAGTTAACTTACCTATAGACAACATCTTAAAACCAATTAAAATTAGATTAAACTAATTATTAAACACATAGTCTAACGGTAAACAACTCTTTTTTATGAAAAAAAATCAGCTTATACATCTTTATAATAGAGTCGGTTTTGGAATATTACCTAAAGACCTAAATGAGTTTAGTCAATTTTCTATAAAAGAAAATGTAAATCATCTTTTTAAAAAATCTAAAACCATTACACCTATTATTGTTGATACCTCTAAAACAGAAAACATCAAATCTCTTGATAAAAACGAAGAAAATAAACGCCTACTACAAAAAGAAAACAGACGTTTATTAGCTGATTTAAATTCAGAATGGTATTATCAACTAAATCATTCAACCAAATTACTAAGAGATAAAATGACATTATTTTGGGCAAATCATTTTGTATGTGCTGAGAATGATGTTTTACAAACACAACAATATCTTTTGGTTTTAAAGAAAAACGCCTTGGGAAACTTTAGAGATTTTGTATTAGAAATCTCTAAAACCCCTATGATGATTAAATACCTTAACAATCAGCAAAACCGAAAAGAACACCCTAATGAAAACTATGCTCGAGAATTAATGGAGCTATTCACCTTAGGAAATGGACATTATACAGAAACAGATATTAAAGAATCTGCAAGGGCTTTTACTGGTTGGTCATCAAATAAAACTACATTTATTTTTAGAGCAAAACATCATGATTTTGGTAGCAAAACATTTTTAGGTAAAACGGGTAAATTTGATGGAACAGATATTATTGATATCATTTTAGAACAGCCACAATGTGCTTTGTTTATCTCTGAAAAAATATACAAAGAGTTTGTTAACCCTACACCAAATCAGGAACACATTACACAAATGGCTAACGTGTTTAGAAAAAATTATGATATTTCTAATTTGATGGAATTTGTACTTACTTCTGATTGGTTTTATGAAAATAAAAATATAGGTGTTAAAATAAAATCTCCAGTAGAATTATTGGTTGGAATACAAAAAGTAATTCCTTATACTTTTAATAAAACCAAATATTTCCAATACCTACAATTTAATTTAGGTCAAAAATTATTATACCCACCAAACGTTGCTGGTTGGCCTGGAAACAAGCAATGGATTGATGCCAACACCATTATGTTAAGACTAAAACTAACCTCTACCATTGCCCAACAAAAAGAAATAGAACTTGAACCTGAAATTGCTTTTGAAGATAATTTTGAAACCTTTAACAAACGAAAAAACAACAAAAACAAATTATTATTTACCACTATTGATTGGAAAAAATTTAACAAACAAATAGAAAACACCAATGTTAATGATTGGGAACAAATACTAATTGGATCTAAACTAAGTCAAGAAACTAAAGACTTTATAACAACAATAAACACAAACAACAGGAAAGAATTCTGTATTGCCTTGATGTCTTTACCAGAATACCAAATGTGCTAAATTCTATTTAACATGAAAAGAAGAGATTTTTTAATTAACAGTTCTTTGGCTAGTGGAATGTTTTTTGTTCCTAGTTTTGTTTCCGCTTTCGAAAAAATTCCAACAAATCTTATTGGTCATAAAAAACTAATAGTCATTCAACTTTCTGGAGGAAATGATGGTTTAAACACTGTAGTACCTTATAGAAATGATTTGTACTATAAAAACAGACCTAATATTTCTATTCCAAAATCAGAGATTTTAAATTTGAATGGAGAACTTGGTTTACCTCCTTCTATGTCATCTCTCAAAAATTTATATGATCAAGGATATGTAAGTATTATTAACAATGTTGGGTATCCCAACCCTATAAGATCACATTTTAGATCAGCAGACATTTGGCAAACAGCGAGTGATGCTAATGAATATAAATCTTCTGGATGGTTAGGAAGTTATTTAGATACTTACAACCAAAAATCTCACATGGCTATTGATGTAGATAATAAACTTTCTTTGGCTTTAAAAGGAAAAAACACAAGTGGAATTGCTGCTTTTGATCCTAAATTATTATACAAAAATGCTCGTGATCCTTTTTTTAATAAAGTGATCAAAAAACATCATATAGATGAACATTTAAGCGAAGAAAACTTAGGCTATTTATATAAACAAATGATTCAAGCAGAGTCATCCGCTTCCTATATTTTTAACAAATCAAAAACATATACATCTAAAGCCAATTACCCTAAAAATGCATTTGGCAAACAACTAAATACAACTGCAAGTTTTATCAATTCACATTTAGAAACCAAAGTTTATTATGTTTCTATGGGTGGTTTTGACACGCATTATGCCGAAACCAACAGACACAAGAGATTGACGACCATTTTATCTGAAGGATTAGAAGTTTTTGTGAATGATTTAAAACAAAATAACACTTTTAAGGACACTTTAATCATGATTTTTTCAGAGTTTGGAAGACGTGTAGAAGAAAATGGAAGTAAAGGAACAGACCATGGAGCTGCTAACAATTTATTTTTAATTACAGAAAATCTAAAAAAACCTGGAATATATAACAACCATCCTAACTTAGCAGATTTAGACAGTAATGGAGATCTTAAATATGAAATAGATTTTAGACAAGTGTATTCCACGGTGTTAGAAAAATGGTTAGAAGCAGACCCTAAAAAAGTACTGGGACAATCTTTTAATAATTTAAATTTTATCTAATTAATAAACCTTAGAACTTGTAAAGTTTAACTTCATTAAACGACTTAAAAAACCATCAAGAATACTCTGGATATATTCCAATCTACACTTGTTAATTGATTTTAAATAATTTTACATGAATAAAAAACCTATCCACTACTCCATTTTAGACTTAGCTATTGTAGCTCAAGGAAATACCATACAACAAACCTATAACAACACATTAAAACTAGCTCAAAAAGCAGAAACTTTTGGATATCATCGTTTTTGGCTTGCTGAACATCATAACATGCCTACCATTGCTAGTAATGCCCCTAGTATTTTAATTGGTTATGTAGCCCAAGGAACCAACACTATAAAAGTAGGATCTGGAGGTATAATGCTGCCTAACCATGCTCCCATAATAGTAGTTGAACAATTTAGTACTTTAGCCAACTTATATCCTAACCGAATTGATTTAGGCCTTGGAAGGGCTCCAGGAACAGATCAAGAAACAGCTCATACCATTAGAGCTGATTTTAGAGAAGCCTCTCAGCATTTCCCTAAGCATGTACAAGAAATACAAAATTTCTTTTCTGAAGAAAATGTAAGTGAAAGTGTAAGAGTCCCTATTGCCGAAGGCTTAAATGTTCCTATTTACATTTTAGGATCTAGTACAGATAGTGCTCATTTGGCAGCCAAAAAAGGATTGCCTTATGCTTTTGCCAGTCATTTTGCTACTTCACAATTGTTAAACGCTCTTACAATTTATCGAAATGAATTTAAACCCTCTGAAACTTTAACAAAGCCTTACGTTATTACTGGAATTAATGTAGTAGTAGCCGATACTGATGAAGAAGCCGAAAGACTATCTACCTCTTTCATTAAAATGATTATTGGAATATTAACAGGAAAAAGACAACCTTTAAGCGAACCTAGTCCCATGACAGATGAATTGAGAGGAATTATGGAGCACCCATCTGTACAACAAATGATAAAATATTCTTTTATAGGAAGTAAAGCCACTGTTAAAAAACAACTTCATGAGTTTATAAACCAAACTCAAACTGACGAAATTATTGTAGCCACCCATATTTATAACACAGAAGCTAAAATTTATTCATATCAACTATTGTCTGAAATTATAAAGGAGCTTTAAATCAAAAAAAAAGTGCCTTCGAAATATTCACGAAGGCACTTTAAACAAACTATAAAAAATTAAACTACTAAAACTCTTTTTTTAATTTGATTGGATTTATTTCCACTCAAAATCTCCTTGTTCTACAGACCAATCGTTTCCAAAAAAACCTGAAGCTTTTACAGCAGACATTCCGTTTTCTAACACTTCATCATCAAACAACAAAACATCCGGAAAAGTGGTTCCATTTACCAAATAATGATTCATATATGCAGCTTTCATTCCTTTGGTTCCTGTAGCAGTTACAACTCCAACACTAGCAATATCACTATCTGTTCTTGGCACAACAAAATACATCCCCCATTGGTTTCCTGTAATTGATTTCCCATTAAATTCTACCTTGTTATTTTCTACCTGAATAGGCGATTTCTTTAACAACGTTTTCCACGCAGCATTATTATTTTTATTTCCATAAATCACCACATTTCTGTCGGCATATTTCTTAGGCGAAAAATCTACATCTTTTACCAATTCTATTTTCCCATTGGCACGGTACCAAAACGTTTCTGCATCAAACCTAGCTCGGTTTAAATACCATTCATTTTCTACTGCTGTTCCTTGGGTTGCATATACAAAAACTACGTTATGTCTAAAAGCATCTTTAAACCCACCATTTCTATGTGGCCCTTTTTGAGCTAAACTAGGAGCTGATGTGTTTTTCCACACTCCATCAACTTTTTGAAAGTACATTTTTACTCCTTTATTAATTGTGATGATATTATCATCAATTTTAATTTCATTTTTATCAGTAACCAGTTTTGAAAAATCAACCACTAACAAAGCCACGTTATTTGTTTTGATAAACAAATCTCCCTCTTTTTTAGAAAAATTGAATGAACTTGTTTTAAAAGGAATTTCTTGCTGATAAATAGTTACAAAATGTGAACTTGCTGATACTCCTGGTGAACCTGTATAAAACTCCAAGTTTTTAATTTCATCATCGGTCTTAATAGTATGTCTCTTAAAGAAATTAAAAAGTGGATCCCAATCTATACTATGATCTCCATACCAATGCGTTCCATCAGGGTATTCATAATACACAAAATCATTATGAAAAGTTCCTAATCTTTCTCTCATGCCTCTGGCAATAGAAGTTGGAACCACATTGTCTTTTTCTCCATGTAACAAGTACACTCCTACTTGTAAATAATTACGAATCAGCTCTAAGGTTCTACTAGGCGTTCCTGCTCTTTCAATCATTTTTTCAACAGGAGTCAATTCTTGAGATTGATTAAACTTTAAACGACTTACCATGTCTGGACTCATGCCCATTTTTGATAATTCTGTTTGAGGTAATTCTAAAGTACTTTTTAAAAATCCATCTCTGTACAATAATAAATCTGGGTAACCAGCACAAGGAGCAATGGCTGCAAATTTATCAGGATAAGTAGCTCCTAAATACCAAGTTCCATGTCCGCCCATAGAATGACCTGTTAAATATATTTTTTGAGGATCTGGTTGATAAATATTTTTAGCATCGGCCATTACTTCAAGAGCATCTAACCTGCCCCAATCTTCCCAAGCAAATCCAAAAGGACGTCTGTTTGTTGGTGCAACCAAATTTCCCCAATCTTTTTGCTTATAAGCATTGGCTTGATTTACGGCCTCTACCGAAGCTCCGTGAACGGATAAAAAGAAAGCTCCGTTTTTTAAATTTTTATTGCTTGATGGAGCAACACTATAATATTGTACACTTCCATCAATATCACTAATAAAAGTTCGTTTGATTTTTTGATGTTTAGACTTTACTTGAACATCAACATCTTTGGTGTCTAAAACACTATTCTTATTTTTTAAAATGATGTTTAACTTTTCTGCTCCAACTTTGCTACTGCTTGATACTGTAGGAATGGAAAAAGGCATTTTTAACACACTCATAGGAGCTATATTAGGAACCATAGTTTCTAATGTTTTACCTTTTAATTCCGATTGTAAAGTATATCCTTTTATCCAAGTATTGGTGCTGTTCACCACTCTAATTCCACCAATATAGTTTTTATGCTCATCAAACAAAATGTCTGGAACTAAAACATCTCTTGTAGTTAGTTGTACTTCCATTTTTGGCTCAATTAACCTTGCTCTAATTCTAGGAAAACGTCCTACTTTTAGCACAAAAACATTCATTCCTTTTTTTAACTCTAAAGGAATTAAATTCCATCCAAAATCATAATGGTCTCCTTCGTGTGGCAATCCATTAATTAAAACAAGTGAATGACCTGATGCTTCAAATAAAACCGTTTTTACTTTGTTAGACTTGTATTTTAACAACACATAACTACTCTTTAAACTTTCGTTATTAAAACTATTGGTTTCATCAACTTTTATGGTTTTCCAAACCATTGGATTTCCAACAAAATCAATATCAAAAGTTTCTTTGTTATTAGGCAAGTAATTTTCCTCTTCTAAAAATCTAGCATAAACAGGATCTTTAGGGAAAGAAGAGGAATTAAAATGATAGGTAGGTACTTTTAACGTTAAAGCTTCTTTAAAAACATGAATCAATTTTCCTTCTTGAATCGTTTCTATTTTTTCTTTTCCAAAATACTCAACAATATTCCCTGTTTTTTGTTGTGCAAAAAGAAAACTTTGCACAAAAACCAACAATAAAATAAGGGGTTTTGTTTTTCTCATGATGATTTTTTTTAGTTTAAATATTATGGTTAAGAATAAAACTACATTAAAAGCTACTTGTTAAAAACATATTTCGACAAACAACAAAACAGATAAGTTAAATAACCAAACACAGAACAACCTTTATCTTATTAATTGATTTTAACCTTGGTTTTATATGAGAATATCCCCCTGCTTTGTTGTCTTTAATATGTATTTTCATACTCTTATTTAAAACGTTAAAAAATGAGTAAAATAAAACTGTTAATTATCCTTTTAGTTTTGAGTCAAAACATCTTTAGTCAAAACGACTGGGAAAATCCTAAAGTTTTTAAAATTAATAGAGAAAATGCTCATGCTACTTTCTATTCTTATTCATCCTTAGAAAATGCAAAAAACAACAATCCACATAATGAAAAAAACATTCATTTTTTAAACGGTAAGTGGAAGTTTCAATACGCAAAAAAAATATCTGAAAGAAACTTAGAATTTTTTAAATCCAATTTTGACGATAGTAAATGGGATGAAATTATGGTTCCTGGTAACTGGGAAATGTGTGGTTACGGAACTCCTAATTACACCAATATGAATTATCCGTTTGATAAAAACCCTCCTTTTGTTAAAGAAAATCAATCTTCGGTAGGATCTTACATTACTTATTTTATGTTGCCAAAAAACTGGAAAGACAAAGAAGTTTATTTACAATTTGGTGCTGTTAAATCTGGGTTTTATTTATGGGTTAATGGTAAAAAGGTAGGATATAGCCAAGATTCTAAATTACCTTCTGAATTTGATATTACTCCTTATTTAAATAAGGAAAAAAATAAAATAGCAGTTCAAGTATTTCAATTTACAGATGGAAGTTATTTAGAGGATCAAGATTTTTGGAGATTATCAGGAATACAAAGAGATGTTATTTTACATGCTAAAGAAAAAACTCATATCAATGATTTTTATGCTGATGCATCTTTAGACAACAATTATAAAAATGGTGTTTTAAACTTAAAAATTGATGTAAAAAACATCAAAAACAAACAACAAAAACTCAATGTAAAATATCAGCTACTTGATGCTAATGGAAAAGAAGTAAGTAGTAAAATTTCTAGTTTTACATCAACAAAAAAGGAACAATCTATTTCTTTTACAAATGAAATTCTTAACGTAAATAAATGGTCTGCAGAAAATCCTTATCTGTATAAATTAGTCATCAGTCTTTATAACAAGAAAAATCAATTAATAGAAGCTACTTCTATTAAAACCGGATTTAGAACTTCTGAAATTAAAAATGGACAACTCTTGGTAAATGGCAAACCTATTCTTTTAAAAGGAGTTAATAGGCATGAACACAACCCATATTTTGGACATGTGGTAAACAAAGAAAATATGATTGCTGATATAAAAACAATGAAGCAATTTAATATTAATGCTGTAAGAACTTCTCATTACCCTAACGACCCTATGTGGTACCAGCTGTGTGATGAATATGGATTATATGTTTATGACGAAGCAAACATTGAATCTCATGGAATGGGTTATGACCCTGATAAAACTCTAGGAAACAACCCTGAATGGAAAGATGCCCATGTAGAAAGAATTACCAACATGATAATAAGAGATAAAAACCATCCTTCTGTTATTGTTTGGAGTATGGGAAACGAAGCTGGAACTGGAGTAAACTTTTTAGCAGGATACAAAGCTGCTCATGCATTAAATACAAAAAGGCCTGTACATTATGAACGTGCCGAAAGAATGACCGATATAAAGGAAAGACATACTGATATTGCGGGACATATGTATGCTTCTATTGATTTTGTTAGAGACAGATGGTTAGGTTCTGACAAGAATCGTCCTTTTATTTGGTGTGAATATTCTCATGCTATGGGAAATAGCAATGGAAATTTTCAAGAATACTGGAATTTGGTAAAATCTCATCGTCAATTACAAGGTGGGTTTATTTGGGATTGGATGGATCAAGGATTGGCAAAAACAGATAAAAATGGAAAACAATTTTGGGCATATGGCGGGCATTTTGAACCCCAAGGAATGTATCACGACAATAACTTTTGTATGAATGGTATAGTGGATCCTGATTTAAAACCTCATCCTGCATTATTTGAAATTAAAAAAGTATATCAAAATATTCACTTTAAAAAAATGGATCTATCCACTGGAAAATTGCTTATTAAAAACGAAAATTTTTTTAACACTTTAGATGATTATTTAATAACATGGCAATTATTAGAAAATGGAGAAATTATCAAATCAGGAAAATTCTGTCCTAAAAATATAGAACCACAATCAGAAAAAGAATTTAACATCAATCTTCCTGAAATCGACAAAAACAAAGATGTTTATTTAAACATTTATGCGATTCAAAATTCAGCAAACACATTAATTCCATATGGACATGAAATAGCTTCTGAGCAATTTGAATTGAATACGGTTATTCCTTCTAAAAATAGCACCAACACATCCAAACCTATTAAAACAATAGAAAATGATAATGAAATCATGATTAGCGGATTGGATTTTGTTACTCAATTTTCTAAAAAAACAGGATTGTTACACTCTTATGTTTTAAACGAGTATCAATTAATTAATGCTCCTTTAAAAATTGATTTTTGGAGAGCTCCAACAGATAATGATTTCGGGAATCAGTTACAAAAAAGGGCTTTGGTTTGGAAAGAAGCTGCTGATAAATTTATGCTACAAAGCATAAGTTCTAAAAAAGTATCAAAATCAGAAGTAATGATCTTAACTTCATTTAAAAACAAAGAGATTGATGGAACTATTGAAATTAACTACGTAATTAATGGAGATGGTGAAATACATGTAAATTATAGTTTTGAAGCTAAAAAAGAAAAATTACCTGAAATTCCAAGAATTGGCTTAAAACTAGAAATGCCTAGAGAGTTTGACAACCTTATCTACTATGGCCGTGGTCCTTGGGAAAATTATATAGATAGAAACACTGCTACTTTTGTTGGTCTATATCACTCCAAAGTAGCCGATCAATATTTTGCTTATAACAGACCACAAGAAAACGGACATAAAACAGATGTTCGCTGGTTAAGTTTACAAAATCAAATTGGGATGGGATTTAAAATAAAAGCCATAGAAAACCCTATTGAGTTTAATGCTTTACATCATAATACTGCTGATTTTGATCCTGGAACAGAGAAAAAGTTAAGAACTACCGCAGACATTGTAGAAAAAGATTTTGTTGAACTACATATAGACCACAAAATGATGGGAGTTGGTGGAGATACAAGTTGGGGAGCTAAACCACATGCACCTTATATGTATTATGCTAACAAAAAGTATAGCTTTAGTTTTATTATAATCCCTAAAAAATAAACAAATTCAATTATAAATGATGAGTATAAAATCTATTAAGCCAGAAAACACAAACAAGACCTCTTAACGGAATTAGGATTAAAACGCTATAAAGCCTCTTTTTAAATTAGATATCATATTCGTAACAGGACTTACTTCAACTTAACGACTTAAAGATAAAGTGTTTCCTTTTACTAAGCTACACTCTTTAGTTTGGTTTTATAGAAGTGCCCCTGTTACTTTTTATTTCTACCATATGTTCATTTGCCCAAGAGACTAAGTTTTTTAAATTAGGTAACAAACTTTTTCCTCTTTCCGTTAAATTGTATTCTACTTTTGGCGGAATTTGAGGATATATTTCACGGTGAACTAAACCATCTGCTTCTAACTTTTTTAAAGTAACGGTTAGCATTTTTTGAGAAATGGTTCCTATATACCTATGCATTTCGTTAAATCGTAAAGTATCTGCATCTCCTAATAGTAAAATTACTAAAACAGACCATTTATCTCCTATTCTATCTAGCACATTTCTAACAGGACAATGATCTGCATCCAAATATTTTTCTAAATTATTTTCATTCATAACCAACTCATTATCAACATTAATCACCTCAGGGTAAGTACCTTACTTTGTTTTCAGTTCTTGTATATACAACAATTACCACATACCTTTGACTTACCAAAAGTAAGTAAAAAACTTATGTTACTATAAATATAAAATATATTAAAATGAAAAAAACATTAATTACAGGAGCAACAGGAGGTTTAGGTAGTACTGTTGTAAAGTTCCTTAAAGAAAAAAACAACTTAAATCATTTAGCAGTTTTGGTAAGAGATGAAAACAGTGATTTAGCAAAACAGTATAAAAATGATGGCATTGAAGTAAGAATTGGTGACTACGACAATATAGAAACATTAGAAAATGCTTTTAAAGATATTGAGGTGTTATACTTTGTTTCTGGTAGCGATATTAACCATCGTTTACCTCAGCATAAAAATGTAGTTACAGCAGCTAAAAAAGCAGGTGTAAAACATATTTTGTACACCAGTACTGTTAGAAAAGATGAAAATTCATCAGCTCCTTTATATCCAGTCGTAAATTCTCACAAACAAACAGAAGATTTAATTATTGCTTCTGGACTAAAGTATACCATATTAAGACATAACTTATATGCTGAAGTAATTCCAATGTTTATTGGTGATAAAACACAGTTACTACAAACAAAATCTATTTATTTACCAACTGCTAATGGTGCCACCGCTTTTGTTCCTAGAAAAGACTTTGCCGAAGCAGAAGCTATTATTTTGGAAGATGTATCAAAATACGAAAACAAAACTTTAGAATTTAACGGAAGTGAAACAATCACATTCTCTGAAATTTCAAAACTTCTATCAGAAACTATTAACGAAACTATTACTTATATTTCTCCAGAAGATGCTGAGTTTAGAACCAAAATGTCAGCAGTAGGTTTACCTGATTTTATTATTGACATGTTAAGCATGTTTAGCTTAGGTATTGCCAACACAGAATTTAATCAACAAACAAATGATTTGGAAACTGTTCTAGGAAGAAAAACACAACCGTTAAAGGATTTTTTAAAGGAAGTTTATTAAATCATACTATTATACAAAAGGCTTATAAATTGTTGTAAGCCTTTTGTTTTTCCATCTATTGAATTCTTCACTCACACATTATCATTCTTAATAATGGTTTGCGTAACTTTGCAGTTCAATTTGTAATCATGACACACAAAGCAGGTTTTGTAAATATTATAGGAAATCCCAATGTTGGGAAATCTACTTTAATGAATGCCTTTGTAGGTGAAAAGCTTTCCATCATCACCTCTAAAGCGCAAACAACCAGACATCGTATATTAGGAATTGTAAACGGAGATGATTATCAAATCATGTTTTCGGATACTCCAGGAATTATTAAGCCTGCCTACGAAATGCAAGCTTCTATGATGGATTTTGTGAAATCTGCCTTTGAAGATGCAGACGTTTTGATTTATATGGTAGAGATTGGGGAAAAGGAATTAAAAGATGAAGCATTCTTTAATAAAATAAAAAGCTCTAAAGCTCCTGTAATGTTGTTAATCAACAAAATAGACACTTCTAACCAAGAAGAAATTGAAGAAAAACTAGCTTATTGGGAAGAAAAAGTACCCAATGCCAATGTATATTTAATTTCTGCTCTAGAAAACTTTAATATTGAACCTGTATTTGATAAAATTAAAGAGTTATTACCTGAGTCTCCTGCTTTTTATCCTAAGGATCAATTAACAGATAAACCCGAACGTTTTTTTGTAAATGAAGCCATTCGTGAAAAAATATTATTAAACTACAAAAAAGAAATTCCCTATGCTGTAGAAATTGAAACAGAGGAGTTTTTTGAAGAAGATAATATTATTAAAATTCGTTCTATTATTATGGTAGAACGCGAAACACAAAAAGGAATTATTATTGGCCATAAAGGTGCCGCCTTAAAAAAGGTTGGAATGCAAGCCAGAAAGGATTTAGAAATATTTTTTGATAAAAAAATATTCTTAGATTTATATGTAAAAGTGAATAAAAACTGGCGTTCTAATGACAAACAATTAAAACGTTTTGGATATAAAGACTAACAAAAAAGCCACTGAATAAGTGGCTTTTTTATGTTTTAAAAATATTTTTCATGCAATACATTTACATGATGTTGTACATGTCCTACACAAATACACCCAAATATCAAAGGACTTACATGTATTCCAGAACAAACTCCTTCTCTTAAAAACATTTCATCACTAAAACTTTTAAACAGGGCTAAAGTAGATTTTCTTACCATAGAAAATTCTTGTAACAAATCCTCTATGGTTCTGTTACTTGCATTGGTGTTTTTAGCATATTTCTGTTCTTCAAAACCAATCAACTCTTGCTTTTCTCCTCTTGCTAAAGTCAAAGCTCTGTAAGACATAATTCTTTCAGTATCTATTAAATGCTGTAAAATATCTTTTGGAGTCCATTTTCCTTCTTGATATTTATAGTCTTGCTTTTGTATTAATTGCTCTTTTAAAGAATTTAAAATGTTTTGTGAGCCATTTAAAGCTTCTAAAACAGTTTCATTTTCTGATACTAAATCAATATACCTATCATAAAAGAAAGGCATTTCTTTAATACGTTCTTTCCTCATACCTTATTAATAATCTCTATAATTGTTAAACAAATCAGCTTTTACTCCCACCACAAACCACTGAGTACTTTCTGTATTAAAAGTATACCCTGTAGATTCTGGCACAATTCCAACCCTGCTAATAGGGCTGTCTGACTTAAAGTTACGAATTAAAGCTCCTGCAAACAACTTAAAATTATTAGATGGGTTGATTAAGTAACTTACTTCAACATCAATATTTAAAGTAGTAGCTTGGTTCCCTTGCAAAAATTCTTGATTGTAATCTTCGTTTCTTTCAGTAGCCAACACAAATACATTTCCTCCATAAGAGGTAGAATCTCCATCTATATCAAATCCTTTTTTACCATACACCAATTTGGTATGTGCTCCCCAACGATTTTTATGATACCTAGCAATAAATACTGTTTCCCAAAAGTTACCTCCCCATAAATGAGCCAAAGGTTGTCCAAAATGAGCGTAATTATGTTGTTGTTCATGAGAATACGTAAATGGAGTAACTCTGTTAAACTCAGTTTGCAATTGCAACCCTTTTACTTTAAAAGCATCAAAAAACTTTGCTCCTAGCTGAATGGCATTTTTATTTGCCCAATATCCATTCTTAGGCTTAAAAAACTCAGCTGCTTTAAAATCATCTAATAAAAACTGTCCATAAAAAATATTATTTTGTCCTAAACGATATTTAAAATCTACCCCTATAATTCCATTTCCAGAATCTTCTCCATTGGCAAATTCTAAGTTTTTGTAAAAAATAATTGGATTTAAATACTCTGCAGGATAAGCCCCTGACCCTCCAGAATTATCCGTAATAATCCCTTCAAAAAAACCAAGATTAAAACGAGGTGTTACATTCCAACTTAAATGATGAAATGTTCCATATTTTCTTTTATGCCCATAATTCATTCCTGCTGAGACATCATCAATAGAATAATTAAAATCTTTTAACCACATCCATATATTTGTGTACTGTACTTTTCCTACAGTGGTAGTTACTTTTGCATAGGTACTTGGAGCAGATACATCTGACAAAAACAAAGATCTATAACCATTTCCTATAAAATTTTGCCCATGACCAAATTGAACGTTAAAAAACTTACTAGGTGTATAAGACAAGTATCCTGTTGAAATTCCATAATCCATTCCATAGGTTCCAAAACCTTTTCCTTTTCCTCTACCAGGTACCAATCCACTAGCATCTTCAGGTTGATTGATTTTTATATAATCATAAATAAACTGGGTGTATTTGGTTTGACTTTCAAAAGCAGAAGCACTGTAAGAGAACTTACTCCCTAACTGTCCTTCTATTTTAAGAATTCTAGTATTGTTCATAGTTGTTCCAACATCTGTATTGTCCATTCCAGCATCTACATCTAAAAGTACATCTAAATTAAACCAGTAATCTTTTCCTCTTACTTGAACCAAATGTTCATTCCACAACTTTCTCCCTCCCCAAGTTTTTTTGTTTTTCAACAAATTTGCTTTGTATTTTTCTAAGCCAGCTATTTCACTCACCACATTATACACATATGGTTTTATGGCTGTATGACTATTTTCTGCTTGATAAATTCCTTGCTCAAAAACACTATAAGTAGCGTGATTAAACGGAATTTGCAACTGACTTTCGTGCTCAGGAAAAAGTACTTCCATTTTTTGAGCATTTACAATTTGTGCTCCTAATAATAATCTCCAAATAATTTTTTTCATCGTTATAATCTTGTAACAGTATTGTTTGTCAATTTATATTCTTGTAAACTTTCTTTACAAACAGCCATTCCGTTTGCTTCAAACTTTAACCTATGTCCGTACTCACTTACCCAACCTATTTGTTTTGATGGATTTCCTACCACCAAAGCATAAGGCTTTACTTCTTTGGTAACAACCGCTCCAGCTCCAATCATGGCATATTCTCCAATGGTATTTCCACACAAAATGGTTGCATTGGCACCAATACTTGCCCCTTTTTTTACCAAAGTTACTTTGTATTCATCTTTTCTAACAATGGCACTACGTGGATTAATAACATTGGTAAACACCATAGAAGGCCCTAAAAACACATCATCTTCACATTCTACTCCTGTGTAAATAGAAACATTGTTCTGTACTTTTACATTTCTACCCAATTTTACTTGAGGAGATATCACTACATTCTGACCTATATTACAAAGCTCTCCTATTTTTGAATGTGACATAATGTGACTAAAATGCCAAATTTTAGTTCCTTTTCCAATATTAGCATTGTCATCAATGACAGCAGTTTCGTGAGCAAAAAATTCTTGTGACATATTCTTTATCTAAAAAATTTATACTTTATATCAACTTTTCCTTCCATAAACTCCACTTATATTTTTTTGCAAAAACAAATAACAAAAGTGGATATAAGATTACCATTGCTAACAATTCCGTTATCAAACTTGGAGCAGAAACATCTTTAAACAATGCTGATGTTTGAAAAGCTGTCCAATCTGTAGTAACTAACAAAGCCGTTATTAAATTATTAGCTGCATGAAAACCTAGAGACAATTCCATTCCCTCATCCATTAAAGTAATAACTCCTAACAACAAACCAGTTCCTATATAAAAAAACATAATGCCATACCCCAGTTCTTTCACTTCAGGATTTGCATAATGCAACAAACCAAACACAACAGAAGTCACCAATAAAGGCAACAAGTTTGTTTTAGAACTTACTCCCAATGCTTGCATTAAATAACCTCTAAACACGTATTCTTCAAAACTAGTTTGAATAGGAATTAACACTATTGATAATAAAAACAAAACAATAAAATCCTTAGCATGAAAGTTCCACTTAATGTTTTCTGGACTAGTGATGTAACTAATTAAAAAAAGTAATAAAATCATACTAGACCAAAAGAAAAATGAAAAGAAAACACGTTTATAATCAATCTTTTTTCTGCTCGTAGTTAAATGTACCCACAATTGTTTGTGTAACTTTTTTACAACAAAATATAGAGTAATGATTCCTCCTACAAATGGCAACATCATAAAAAACATAAAGGCATTGCTGTCCATTAAGCTATATAGATAATTAATATCTTCTACCCTAGATGCATCTGCCAAACCATTAGAAATTTTATTAGCAATAACTATATTATAAGGCAATGAAAAAAGCAGACAACCTATTACAACTATAAAAATACCTGCAATATATTTAACAATGCTATGATTCCCGTGATAAGCTTGACTTATAAATTTATTTTCCATGTTGATGTGGTGTCATATTGAATATTTCCGTTTTTAACCTCTAATGGACTATCAATATTATTGGTAAACAAACCTCCTGTTCCTAATCCTTGTGGCATTGTTAGCCCCAAATTATAAGTGTACTGGCTGATAGCATTTAATCCTATGTTGCTCTCTAATGCCGAAGTTACCCAATATTTAATTCCTAAACTGTTTGCAACTTTTATCCACTCATTGGTTCCTTTAATTCCACCAATTAAACTAGGTTTTAGAATTATGTATTGTGGTTTTATATTTTGTAATAAATTTATTTTTTCTTCATACTTAAAAACCCCTATTAATTCTTCATCTAAAGCAACAGGAATAGGAGATTTTAAACATATATTCTTCATGGCAAGTATTTGGCCTTGCTTAATAGGTTGTTCTATAGAATGAATACCCAACATGGCCAAACGATTTAACTTACGCAAAACATTATCTGGATCAAAAGCACCATTGGCATCTACTCTTAAAGTAACTTCTTTGTACGAATATTTTTGTCTAATAGCACTTAACAGTTTTATTTCCGTTTCAAAATCAATTGCTCCAATTTTCATTTTAATAGTGGTAAACCCTGCTTTTATTTTAGCTTCTATTTGTTGTTGCATAAAAGACTCATCTCCCATCCATATCAATCCATTAATAGGAATTGTATCTTCTCCTTTTGTAAACTTAGAGGGAAATAAATCAAAACCATTAGAACTTTCTATTGATAAAAATGCTTGCTCTAATCCAAATTGAATTGATGGAAACTCTATTAGTTCTTCCAACAAAACATCTAACCCTAAATGAATGTTCTGACAAGCCCATTTTAAATTAACTTCATAATCCGGACGGTCATCGGAACTTAACCCTCTAAACAATCCTGTTTCACCATATCCTACTTTCCCATTCTTTTCTAGAATAATAAAATAAGTTTCTTTTGTTTTTAACACCCCTCTTGAGGTCCCTGATGGCTGTTTAAAATTCAGGATATATTTTTTATAACTTGCTTTCATACACTAAAAAAACCTTTTGGCTTGTACCAAAAGGCTTTGAATTTAATATTTTATAATTTTATTCTTCTAAGTTAGATTTTGCTTGACTCAATCCTTGTTCAAAATCAGCCCCTAATAATTTATCCATATCCATAAACATCATAATCAGACTTTCTAAATAACCAAAACGTCCATAATATCCCCATGTTACTTCAGTTCCATTGGCTATTTTTTTAAACGTTAAAGAACCTTCGGATACTGACTGAAAAGGTTCTTCAAACCTCAACTCTGATATAATTTTTTCATTGGGAATAATAGATACAATTTCTTGTTCTCCTACCCCTACTTCTTGATTGTTAGACTTCCATCTGTGTACTGAACCAACTGTGTTTCCTGGCCCTCTATATTCATGAACTGTTTTAGGATCTCTGGCTTGCCAAGGCGAATATTCTTCCATTTTTTGTAATGATAAAAAATATGGAAAAACTACATCTATTGGTTTTTCAATCATTATAGATCGTTGTACTGTAGCCTCTTTTGGTGCAAATATTAGGGCTAAAATTACGGCTGAAAAAAAAACAACTATACCGTATAAGAAAAACTTTTTCATAATGATAGCTTGGTTTAATTAGTATTCTAAAAGTATTAAATTAATAACCCTAATCCAAAAAGTATAGAAAACAAAAATGTACTTAAAGCTACCTTCTTTAATTCTGGATCTAACAAAACGGCTTCCTTATTTTTATATACAACTTTAATGTGTTTGACTAATGGAATAAAAGCAATTAAAAACAGATAAGCTTTAAATGAATAATTCATAACCAACACATAACTTAATACAGACAACATACCTATGATTAATATAAAGTAATGATATACTTTTGCTTTTTTTACCCCCAATTTAACCGCCATAGTATTTTTTTGTGATTGTATATCAGATACCCTATCACGCATATTGTTTAAATTTAACACACCAACACTAAACAAACCAATAGACATAGCTGGTAAAAAAGAAAGAATATCTATTTGATGAGTAAATAAAAACTCTGAACCTACAACTCCTAACAAACCAAAAAACAAAAACACAAAAAGATCTCCAAAACCGGAATATCCGTAAGCTCCTTTTCCCATAGTATATTTTATAGCTGCTCCAATAGAGGCTAAACCTAAAAAGAAAAAAGTAATAGATAGTGTAAAATTTTCTTTTCCAAAGGAAACATAAATAAGCAACAAAGCTATTAATAAGGTAATACCTATGGTTATATAAATTCCTTTTAACATTTGTTTTGGAGAAATAATTCCACTTTGCAACGCTCGTTTTGGCCCTATTCTGTTTTCATTATCTGTTCCTTTAACACCATCACCATAATCATTTGCAAAGTTTGATAAGACCTGAAAACCAACCGTTGTTAACAATGCCAACACGCAAATATCCCAACGGAACACTCCTTTAGATGCTGCTAAAAAACTTCCTGTAATGATTCCTGATAATGACAAAGGCAAAGTTCTTAATCTTGCCGCTTGAATCCAATGTTTCATATTTTATAACATAAAAAAGTGACTATTACACTTGACAAAACAAAGTGTGACATAGTCACTTTTAAAATTTTATTTCATTTTTATTATAATCCTAAAGATTCTGCTAATAATTCTGCTACATCTTTTACCTGAACCTCTGCTTCTTTTTTGTGATGTTTAACACCATCTGTCATCATTGTATTACAAAAAGGACACCCTGTAGCAATTACATCTGGTTTGGTTTCTAAAGCATCTTCAGTACGTAAATCGTTAATATCTCTAGTTCCTTTTTCTGGTTCTTTAAACATTTGTGCTCCTCCGGCACCACAACAAAGAGAATTATTTTTAGACCTTTTCATTTCTATCAAGTTAGTTCCTTTAATAGATTTTAATAAAGATCTTGGAGCGTTGTACTCATTATTAGCTCTTCCTAAATAACATGGGTCGTGAAAAGTAATATTATTAATATCTAACTTAGCATTAGAAAGGTCTAATTTACCTTCATTTACCAATTGTTCTATAAGTTGTGTATGATGAAAAACTTCGTATTTACCCCCTAATTCTGGATATTCATTTTTTAACGTATTGTAGGAATGAGGACAAGCAGTTACAATCTTTTTAACATTGTACATATTCATCACTTCAATATTAGTAATGGCTTGCATTTGAAACAAAAATTCATTTCCTGCTCTTTTGGCCGCATCTCCACTAGAACTTTCTTCGGTTCCTAACACTGCAAAATTAACATTCGCTTTGTTTAATAATTTTACAAAAGCTCTTGTTATTTTTTTTGCTCTATCATCAAAACTTCCTGCAGAACCTACCCAAAATAAAATATCTGGTTCTTTTCCTTCGGCAAATAAATCTGCCATTACTGGTACTGTTATCATATCTAATTATGAATTTTGAAATTACGAATTACGAGTGATTGAATTTGTAATTCCTAATTGATAATTGCTAATTGATTATTCCTCGTTCACCCAATTTAACCTATCCATTTGGCTGTATTGCCATGGTGCACCGTTGTTTTCTACATTTTGCATCATAGCGTTTAACTCTTGTGGTGCTGCTGATTGTTCCATTACTAAATATTGTCTCATATCCATAATAATAGACAAAGGATCAATATTTACAGGGCATTCTTCTACACAGGCATTACAACTTGTACATGCCCAAATTTCTTCTTGTTTGATATAATCATCTCCTAACAATTGTTTTCCATCATCTTGAAAAGTTCCTTTGTTAGCATCTATATTTCTACCTACTTCTTCTAATCTATCACGAGTTTTCATCATAATAGCTCTGGGCGATAATTCTTTACCTGTTAAATTTGCCGGACAAACTGAAGTACAACGACCACATTCTGTACAAGTGTAAGCATTCATTAACTGCACCCAGTTTAAATCAGTAACATCACTCACACCAAATTTTTCTGGTTCTCCAACATCTTCTGCAGGAGCTGCATACGGATCTGCATTTGGATCCATCATTAACTGAACCTCTTTTGTTACATTTTTATTGTTTGGAAACTGACCTTTGGGTTTTAAGTTTGCATAAAAAGTGTTAGGGAAAGCTAATAAAATATGTAAGTGTTTTGAATAGTATAAATAGTTTAAAAACACTAAAATTCCACAAATATGCAACCACCAGGCAACTCTTTCAATAACATGTAAACCTTCAAAAGAAACATTGTGAAACAAAGGCACTAAAAACTGACTTATTACATTTCCTGTTCCTGACTGTTGTAAATGTACATCGGTAGCATTCATCACTAAAAACAAAGTCATCAACACCATTTCAAAATACAAAATGTAGTTTCCATCGTTTTTAGGCCAAGTAGTCATTTCTTTATTCCAAAAACGTTTGATTTTAATTACATTTCTACGTAACCAAAACACTGTTACAGATACAAATACCAACAAGGCCAAAATCTCAAAAGTCCCTATTAAGAATCCGTAAAACCCTTCTCCAAGAATAGGCAAAAACAAACGATGTGTTCCTAACAATCCATCTAAAACAATTTCTAAAACCTCAATGTTTATGATAATAAATCCAACATAAACAATGATATGAAAAAATCCTGAAACAGGTCTTTTTACCATTTTAGACTGCCCTAAAGCAATGCGAATCATGTTTGTCCAGCGTTCCGATTTTTGATCGGATCTATCAACAGATTTTCCTAACTTAATATTACGTATTAACTTTTTTACATTGTTAGCAAAAAAGTATACGCCTACTCCTAATAAGATTGCAAAAATGATATTTGGAATAAATTGCATAGTGTTTAGTTTTCTTTAGTTTCTTCTGTCTCTTTGTACTTTCTTTCTTTTTTTCCAAAGATTGAAAAGTGAACAAATCTTTTTGGATGCTCTTTTACATCTCTTAACAATTCCTCTAACTCCTTACTAGCAGCTTCTAAATTGTTGTATAGTTTTTCGTCTTTAGCTAACAAACCAATAGTTCCTTCTCCAGCTTGTATTCCTGCAGTAATACTATCTAAACGAGCAGAAGTATTGTTAATTCTACCTGCAATTTCATTTAGTTTTATTTGTGCCAAAGAATCAGAAAAAGTTTTTAAATTTTGAGTGGTACTTTTTATGTTACTAAAAGTAGCATCCATATTTTTTTGATTGTTTTGCACTAATACCTCAACAGAACCTGATGTGTTTTTTAAACTTTCTAATATCAAGTTAAGGTTTTCAAAACTATTATTCAAGTTTTCAATAGTTCTCTTATTTAACAAAGCATTTAAATTATGAGTAACAGAATCTATATGTACTATTACATTTTCTACTTTAGATTGTAGTGGATTTAGTTTATCTGTAAGTGATGAAAAAATATCTGATTCAATCTCTCCTTTTAAATAATCTCCTGGTTCAGCAGCTTCACCTTCGTAAGAAGGAATAATAGCCAAAGATTTTCCTCCCATTAAACCACCGCTATATATTTTTGCGATAGATTTTTTAGAAAACTCCAAATCCTCCTCAATAGTAAACTCCACAACTAGCTGTCCTTTTTTTGCAGGGTCTTCATTAAAATAAATATCTAACACCTTACCTACCGTAAATCCATTTACAGTTACAGCACTAGATTTTTTTAAACCGTTTATATTCTTGTAGGTTGTGTAATAACTATTTAAGCTACCATTAAATAGATTTCTTCCTTTTAGGAAACTAAACCCCCAATAAAATAATGCTAATATTACCAATGCAGCAATACCGACCTTTAACTCTCTAGAAATTTTTATCATAGAACGAAAATACGAATTATTTAATTTGTTTGCCTTTTCAAAGCTTCTTTTAACGTGATTCTTTCGTTATTTAAAAAAGCTACCACAAAAGCTGAATTGTATTTTTTAGATTTTGCAGCCGCCAAATATTTTTTTGCTTGATCGTAACTACTTGTTTTACCTAAATAATATTTATAATAATTACCTACTTTAACAGCTTCTACTTCATTCAATCCTTTAAAGTTAGATGATTTTGTACTTATTTTATTAGTAGATGAAGCTATTTGTACTTTATAATAAACCTCTGACATAGCATTACTCACAGGTTTTGTAACTGACATTTGTTTTTTTAATGAATTCCCTATGTTTCCTTCATCATTAAACCCCACAATAAAAGCTGTTTTGTATCCTTTTGATTTTGCTAATTTTAAACCAGAACTCGCTGCCTCTTTATTATTATACTTTCCTAAATAATATTTATAAAAACCACCTACTTCTACTCTTTCAACATCTTTTAAACCTTTAAAATTGTAGGAAGAAGTGCTGATTCTATTTTTACTAGAAGCCAGCTGAACTTTATAATAAGTATTTTTATCTTCTGAACTAGCAACAATATTACTTTCGCTTGCACTACTGATGACATCACCATCATAATAATCATTTGCTGCCACATTTAATTGTTGCTGTTTAAAATATTTATGTACTGAGTTCGCAATGGAATTTGCCATTTCTTGTTGTCCAGAAGTCCTACTTAAATACTGACCTTCTACTCTATTAGACAAAAAACCTGTTTCTATCAACACACTAGGCATATAGGTTTGATACAACACCACAAAAGCTGCTTGTTTTACACCTCTATTGACTCTTTTTAACGATTTTTCAAATTCTGTCTGAATCAGACTAGCTATTAACAAACTTTGATCTAAATTTTCTTCCTGCTCTAAAGACAGACCTATTACAGAAGTTGGACTACTTGGATCAAAACCTTGATAATGTTCTTGATGGTTCTCTTCTTGCAAAATAACCTCGTTCTCTGCTTTGGCTACATTAAAGTTTCTATCGTTCCCTTTTAAAGAAAGCACAAATGTTTCCGATCCGTGAGGCTGAGAAGATCCGTTTGAGTTACAATGAACAGACACAAACAAATCTGCATCCGCATCATTGGCAATATCTCCCCTTTTCCATAAATCAACAAAAACATCTGTTTTTCTTGTATAAACCACCTTAAAACCAGGAATAGCTTCTAGAATTCTCCCTGTTTTTAAAACAATACTTAATGCTACATTTTTCTCATAATGAGTCCCATGATTTCCTCCACAACCAACATCTTTCCCTCCATGCCCTGCATCTAGCACCACTACAAAGGAATCATGTTTTTGAGCATAAGCTCCTGTAATCATTGAACTAAAGAGCACAATAAATAACATAGTTATACGTATTACACAAAAGTTCTGATATTTAAATATGGGAATCAATTTCATCAATAAAATTTAATTATTTTTGGACTTTTAAATTGGCATCCATATTGTAACCAATTACTAGACAAAAATAGGACTTAAAGCATTGCAAACAAATAGACTTTACATTCTTTTATTAGTTTTCTTAGTGTGTTTAAGTAGTTTAACTACTAAAGCCCAAGAAAAAACCACAGACTCTTCTATTTTAACGCAAGTAAGAGATTCTATTGCTCAAAATGATAGTATTCCTACTATTATTAATGATAGCATTCCCGCTATTGTTAACGACAGTATTACTGCTATACAAAACGATAGCCTTGCACCTCCCAAAAAGAAAGAAGCTATAGAATATATTATTGAGCATTCTGCCAAAGATTATATTTTAGAAGATGTACCCAATAAAAAGGTGGATTTGTATGGTGAAGCCCATGTAATTTACGGAGAAAACGACATCACAGCTGGTAAAATTTTAATTGACTACAATACAAACACTGTTATTGCAAAAGGAATTCCAGATGAAAAAGGAAAATACTCTCAATTACCTGTGTTTAAAACCACAGGAAATGAAACCACACAAGATTCCTTAATTTTTAATTATAAAACAAAAAAAGCCATTATTTATGGTTTAGAAACTGAGCAAGATGGAATTAATACTTTAGGAGAAAGAACCAAAAGAGTAAATGATTCTACTATTTTTATACGTAATATTATTTTCACAACATCAGACCCAAGAAACCCTGATTATTACTTAAAAACAAACAAAGCTAAAGTTGTCCCAGGTAAAAAAATTATTACAGGTTTAACCAATTTGGTTTTGGCCGATGTCCCTACACCTGCCATTTTTCCCTTTGCTTATTTTCCTTTGACAAAAAACAGAACTTCTGGAATTATTTTTCCAACCTATGGAGAATCTTTTAGCCAAGGTTTTTTCTTGCAAAATGGAGGATATTATTTAGCCTTAAATGATTATTTTGATTTAAAACTTACAGCAGACATTTATTCCAATAGTAGTTGGGGATTTAATGCGGCCTCTAACTATCGTGTAAGATATAAGTTTAGTGGAAACTTTAGTTTTAACTATGATAATTTAATTAGTGGTATTGAAGGTTTTTCAAGTTATAGTGTTGCCAAAAACTTTAATCTTAGATGGTCTCACAGTCAAGATAGTAAAGCCTCTCCAAATAGTAGGTTTTCAGCATCGGTAAACTTAGGAAGTAGTCAGTATTTTAGGCAATCTGTTAACGAAACTAACAATGGTTTGGGGTTAACCAACACCTTAAGTTCTTCGGTTTCTTATTATCAAGATTTTGTAGGAACCCCTTTTAACATGAGTGTTTCTGCCAACCACAGACAAAACACAAACACCCAAATAGTATATTTAACCTTACCGTCTTTACAAGTAAACATGGATAGACAATATCCATTTGCTCCTAAAAATGGAACTAAGAAAAATGCTTTTCAAAAAATAGGTCTTACCTACTCTTTAAAAGCAGACAATCAAGTAGAAACTACAGAAGATGATTTTTTTAGTAGTAAAATATTTGATAATGCCAGAAACGGAGCACAACATAACGTAAGCTTAAGTACCAACATGAAATTGTTTAAATACTTTTCTCTATCACCTAGTATGAGCTATAGAGAGGTATGGTATTTAGATAAAATTCATAAAGAATATGATGCTGTAGAAAATGAAGTAATTACTGATACAATTTCTGGTTTTAATGCCTTTAGAGATTATAGTGCTTCTACTTCTGTTAGTACCACTATTTATGGTATGTTTAAATTTAAGAACAGTAATTTAAAAGCTATTAGGCATACCATGAGACCTTCTGTTTCCTATAGTTACAGACCTGACTTTGGATTTTATTACGAAGATGTTCAAAAAGATACCTTAGGGAACTTTACTACTTACTCTAGATTTGATGGCGGTATTTACGGAGGTCCCTCAAGAGGAACTTCAAATTCTTTAGGATTTAGTTTGGCCAATACACTTGAAGGAAAAGTGGCTAACAAAGATGATTTAGAAGGTGAGGATAAAAAAATCACCATTTTAAACTCCTTAAACTTAAGTACAAGTTATAATTTTACTGCAGAAAGTTTTAAGCTAGCTCCTTTAAACGTAACTGCTGGTACTACTTTGTTTAAAAAAATGAACATAAACTTTGGTACTTCTTTTGACCCATATGCTTTAAAACCCAATGCTACCACTGGTAGATTAGAGAGAGTTGATGCCTTGAGTTATAAAAATGGAGGGCCTTTGTTAAGAATGACAAGAGCCAATTTTACAACAGGTTATTCTTTTTCTAGCAAAGATTTTCAAAAAAAAGAAGAAGGAGCTACAGAAGAGGATGAAGAAGAAGACACTACTGCATATGACCAAGATTTATTTGGTGCAGACCAACGAAACACCAATGATTTTGCTGTAGATGCTGAAGATGAAACCAATAAAAAGAAAGAAGATGAAACTACAGATTTACCTCAATACATTTCTGCAATGCCCTGGAATCTTCGTTTCTCATTCTCAACAAATTACTCAAACAGTATAGGTCAAAATGATATCACATCAGCCTCTTTAATGTTTTCTGGTGATGTAGAACTTAGCCCAGGATGGAAAGTTGGGGCTTCTTCTGGATATGATTTTATAAACAAGGGGTTTTCTTATACCAATTTAAGATTTACGAGAGATTTAAGAAGTTGGAGTATGAATTTTAACTGGGTTCCTCTAGGAAACTACAGCTCTTATTACTTTTTTATAGGGGTAAAATCATCTGTATTAAGTGATTTAAAATGGGACAAACGTAATGTAAACCGTGACTTTTAACTCAAGTACATTTTAATTTTTTCTTGTAATTCATTAGTAGTACTATACAATTCAAAAGCTCCATCAATAATAAAAGAAATTTCTCCTGTTTCTTCTGAAACCACTAAACACATAGCATCTGTTTTTTCGGTAACTCCAATAGCTGCTCTATGCCTCAACCCAAATCTACTTGGTATTTTTTTTTCAGACAATGGTAAAACTACTCTAGTGGCAACTACATTATTTTCCTTTACAATAATAGCACCATCATGCAATGGACTATTTTTATAAAAAATACTTTCTAAAATAGGAACGTTTATTTCTATATTCATGCTATCTCCTTTTTCAGCAAGAAAATCAAGACTGCTATTTCTTTCAATCACAATTAAGGCTCCTGTTTTAGTCACTCCAAATTTTTCACATGCCATTACCAAAGTTTGTACATCAACATCAATGGAAATCTCTGCTTTTAAAAATTTAAGCTGTTTTATAAAATTATTTTTCCCTTTTAGATTGGTAGATCCTAACATCAACAAAAACTTACGCATTTCTGGATGAAAAATAATAATCAACGCAATAGCCCCACCACTAATTAAAGTACCAAGCAAAGAGCTAAACATTTCCATATGTAAAGCTTCTGTAACTTTATAAATTAAAAAGACAATAGCTATACCTATAAAAATATTGATAGCCACTGTACCCTTTAACAATTTATATACGTTAAATAACAAAAAGGCTACTAAAAGAATATCTAATAAATCTATAAAGGTAAATTCCAAAAAACTGAACACAGGCTTGTTTTTATATTGCTTGCCTAAAAGTAAGCATTTTTAAAGAAACTCTTATTTTGACACCTAAAAACTAACATTTATATTCGCTTAAATTTTTTACAATGAATGAAGTTTTAGAAATTCTTAAATACACTGTTCCTTCAATTATTACAGGTGGTATTGTTGCTTACTTTTTAAAGCAATATGTACATTTAGAAAACAACAAACGGAAATTTGAAATGTTACAAGATAAAAAGAAACAAAGCCTACCTATTAGATTACAGGCCTACGAAAGAATGACATTGTTTTTGGAACGTATTAACCTATCAAACATAGCAATTAGAGTAGAGGCTGGAAACACTAATAAAATTGAATATGCTCAACTTTTAATCACCCAAATTAATGCTGAATTTGAGCATAATTTGGTACAACAAATTTATGTAAGCGAAGATTGTTGGAAATTGTTAAACAACACTAAAACCACCATTTTAAATAATATTACCGCTTATAGTATGCAAGATCATTTAGTGAGTGGAAAAGATTTACAACAAAAACTGATTGATATTGGAAAAGAGGGAAAATCACCCACGCAAATTGCCCAACAATATATTCAAAAAGAAGTACAAAGTATTTTATAAACAAAAAGCCCATACAAATTTGCATGGGCTTTTCTCTTCTTCATAGCAACTCACCAATTACTCAGTAAAGTATATTTTTGAAGCTCCTAAACCTACTGCTGTTTCATATTCAACCAATCCTGATTCAGCATTAACAACTGTCAACTTACTTAAGTTAGTAAAAGCTCTTTTTAAAGTAAACAACTTATCATTTTTAACATTTAAACCATATAGTATATTTCCGCTTGAAACCTCATTATAACTTACTTCTGCTGCTGTTTCATCTAATTTATAAACTACTTGGCTAGCGTAGAAATAAATACTTCCAGACTCATAAGCCATTAAACTAACGGGAGTAGTTACCTCAAAAGACCATGTTTTTTCTATGGCATCTGTATTGGTATTTATAAAATCTATTTGTGATGGATTGTTGGTAGATTTTGTTGTCCAATCTTCATTATATTCTGCAGCTGTATCTTGAGACAGTACTAATAAATTTCCGTTATCGTCTATAATTAACTCATCAGGTGCATCTCCTACTTCAATAGTTGTTAAAACTTGATTGTTTTGTATTACAGATACTTTATTATTAGTACCCCAAGCCCCATTATGAGAAACATATACTTTTCCATTATTTGCTGATACAATTTGCTCTGGTCCAAATGGCAAACCTTCGGTTATGTTAGTTTCTTCAATAGTATTAGTGGTTAAATTTAATACTGCAATATAATCATCATAATCTTCTGAAGCTTCATCACCTGTAACACCCCAGTTAGTAATATATCCTTTATCACCAACAATAGTCATGTATCTAGGATTTGACAATCCCGTTTCAACAACAGCTTCTTTTACAAAAGTGTTTTTATTTACAACCACTATTTGATTTACATCGTTTAAAATAATATATGCTTTGGTATCGCTAAAAGCCATAGATTGTACCAAACCTCCTAATTTTGCTCCATTTACTTCATTGTAATAAAACACATTTGCATGATTTTTTCCAAAATAAGAAACAGATCCATCTTTACTATTAAAATTCCCTTCTGAACTTACAATAACTTCAGAATTTATAGCTTCAAAAACATTTTGAGTGATCAATTCTAAACCATCATCATCATTACACGACACAAAAACCAGACTCAACAAGAATAGCTTACAAATTAATTTAGTTACTTTCATTTTTTATTAAAATTTATAATTAATATTTACACTGTAATTTCGCCCAGGCATGGGTCTTAAATTGGTAAAGTAGTACACGTTATTAAACACGTTATTCACTTTTAGTCCTAACTTTACCAATCTATTTTTTTTAGCCAACACTTTTATTTCTGCTCCTATATTAGATACGGATAAAGCCTCTAAAGAATAATAATCTAGCTGTATTAAATTGGTATACACCTTACTTTGACATAACTGCTGATAGTAAAGCGTTAAATATTTATATGCTGCCGAAAAATTATTATTAAAACTATGTTTAGGTACAAAAGGAATTCTGTTAGTCGTTTGTTGATCTATAGCATTTATGTATGAGTAGTTTAACACATTAGAAAATATCACTCCTTTAAATTTAAATTGAAAAGAAAAAAAAGACTCTATTCCTTTATTTAGAACATCATCTATGTTTTCTGGTCTCCACAAATTACCATCCCCGACAGGAATCCATAATATTTTATTTTTCAAATCGATGTTAAAATAATTAACCTTCAATTCTATTTGTTTGTTTTTATAAGCCAGACCTACATCATATTGTTTTGATGTTTCAGGAAGTAAATCTAAATTCCCTACTTGAGGCCAAAACAACTCATTATTGGTAGGCTGTCTAAAATTTGTAGAATAATTAGCTTTCAATCTAAACCCAGGCAACAATTCATAATCTGTTCCCAAAGCATATACAAAAGGAAGATTATAAAAAGAACTTTGTTCATTCCTAAAACTTAAAGAGGTTTTTAGCCCTTTTACAGGTTGCGAAACAAGATGTAATTTTTGGTAAAAACTCTTTCTATTCTTTTGAGAAATATCACTATTCTCTCCTTGTAAATAATCATACCCTAACTCTGCCATCATTTTAAAATACCTTGAAAATTGTTTGCTAACCGAATAGTTTGTCAATGCTTGCTTTGATTTTCCGTACAAATAATTAGAAAATGTTTTGTATAAATAGTAATTATACTCCTGCTCCAAATAAGCTGTTTTTAAAGTATGGTAATAGCCGTTTGCATTAAATTTCCATTTAAGTAAATTTCTGTAATTTTTATCTATAAATTTTTCTGTTCCTCTTTTAGGATTGGGTAATCCTGCAGAAAAAAAACGTTCACCATTGAAAAAATTAGAGTAAAAATAAAGTTTGTTTTTAGAGCTAAATTTATATCCTAAAGAAAAAGTCCCGCCTAAATTATGATAACTACCGTTAATATTTTTTATTTGATTTCCATTTTCATCTTTATACCTGTCATCTACATAAGTATAATCGTTATCTGATTTGTTGTGATTTAAAGCTATTTTAACCGCTATTTTATCAAGACTAACTGAGTATTTAAAATAGTTGGTAAAAGTATTAAAGCTTCCGTAGCTTGAATAAAACTCTCCTTTTTTTGTATCGTTAAAAAGAAGTATGTTGTCCAATCGTATCACTCCCCCAATAGCTCCCGAACCGTATTCAACACTATTCCCTCCACTAATAACCGTAATTTCATCAGAAGCAAAAGTGGCAATAGCATTAAAGTCTGTCTGTCCATTTCCCACAGCATTAATACTAATACCATTCCACATTACCTGTGTATTTGTAGCCGAAGTACCTCTAAACACTGCTGTGCTTACTCCTCCATTTCCATAATCTCTAAAAATTACAGGAGAATTGTATCTCAAAACCTCGGTTAAACTACTAGAATTACGTTGTTTTTTTTCGTCTGATATTTTTATTTCTTTCCCTCCGACAACACTTGCATTTGTAATTTTAGACCACAAAGAAACCTTCTCCAAACGATTGACAGAATCATTTTGAGCAATAGTTACAGTACACCAAAGCATACAGATATAAAAAACAGCGTTACATAGTTTCATCATAAATTTCCTTTACTCCCGAAAGAATTTATATTTATGATTGTGGCAGGTCTCCTGACTTACGTCTTGTTATTACCTTCCCATTTATAAAAACAGTGGTTTAAGTTTATAACAAGCACCCAATTGGGCTAAGTTAACAGTTGCGGGTACAGTTCTTGATTTTAACAAGATTCCCTTTTAATTTTAGCTCTCAATTTCTTGAATAGCATAAAAACCAAAATCGTGGCAAAAGTACGTTGTTTTTTTAGTTCACAATTATTTTTTATCAAAATAATTACAATATCTATGTTCTAAACCTGTAGATTCTGTATACACTGTAGGGTGAAATATTTTTGCTAAGACGGTTATTCCATCAACCAAAGTACTAGCCGATGATTGGGTAAACATATCAAAATCGGCTAAATAGACTTGTTTATTTTGAACCGCTCTTAGAGTTTTCCATTCTGGTTTAGCCTCTAAGAAGCTCATATCTTCTAAAGTTCTTTCTTGGGTATATCCACAGGGAGCAATAACCAAAACCTCTGGATTGTATTTTACTATTTTTTGCCAATCCATCACAATACTATCTCCTGAGGGATGTGACAATAAATCAATTCCACCGGCATAGCCTATTTGATGAGGAATCCAATGCCCGCAATTAAACAATGGATCTATCCATTCTAACAACATCACACTTTTGGGCATTACCTTAGCCGCTCTTTGTTTATCAACAATGGCAGCTATTTTAGTTTTAAGAAAACTTACATGTTCTATTCCTAACTTTTCTTGATTCATAGCTTTTGAAATAGTCAAAACATTATCAAACACATCCTCTAAAGATTGTGGGGTAATAGAAATAAGATCTGGAATCTTCTCTAATTTATGTACTGCTAAAGAGGCACATTCGGTATCAATTTGGCAAACATCACAAACATCTTGGGTAAAAACAATATCTGGAGCAATTTTAGCCAAAGCTACCTCATCAACAAAATATAAACTTTCTCCTGTAGCTTTACTTTTAGAGAATAAAGTATTGATTTCATCACTGGTATAATTTTTCCCTTCAAGTACACACCTTACTACGGGTGTTTTTTCTTTTAAAGCTATTTGTGGACACTCAAACGTAATTCCATCTAACATATTTTGTAACCCCAAATCGTAAATAATTTGTGTAACAGCAGGCATAAAAGAAGATACTTTCATCATCATAATTTTTAAGATTGCTAAAGTAAATTCTTTTTACAGATATATTTTTTTAATCTTAAAAAACTTAACAATCTTTGTCTAAAAATTAAATATGATATATTACATCACCGGAGGAGAACGTTCTGGAAAAAGTAGCTATGCTCAAAAACTAGCCGAAGAACTTAGTCCAAAACCTTATTACTTAGCGACCTCTAGAATTTGGGATGATGATTTTAAAAAGCGTGTAGACAGACATGTTTCTGATAGAGATGAGCGTTGGACAACCCTAGAAGAAGAAAAATATTTAAGTTCTGTTATTCCAGAAAAGTCGGTGATAGTCATTGATTGTGTAACCTTATGGCTGACCAATTTTTACACAGACACTAAGTATGACGTATCTAAAAGTTTACTATTGGTTAAAGATGAATTAAGCAAGTTAAAAAAAGTAAATGCCACCATCATTATTATTTCTAATGAAATAGGAATGGGGGTACATGCCAGTACAGAAATTGCACGAAAATTTACCGAATTACAAGGTTGGGTTAACCAAGAAATAGCTAAATTAAGTGACAAAGCAACCTTTATGGTTTCTGGATTACCAATGACTTTAAAATAAAACTCACATGACTTTTCAAGAAACTTTACAACATAAAATAGATACCAAAACCAAACCTTTAGGTTCTTTAGGTGTTTTAGAAAAAATAGCTTTTAAAGTGGGGGAAATTCAACAAACTACGAGCCCTATTTTATCTAAACCTGCTATTTTGGTTTTTGCAGGAGACCACGGAATTATAAACTCCGAGCCCGTGAGTCCTTTTCCACAAGAAGTAACTACCCAAATGGTTTTTAACTTTTTAAATGGAGGAGCAGCAATTAATGTGTTTTGCAAACAACACAACATCACTTTAAAAGTTATTGATGCAGGTGTAAACTATGATTTTGGAACAACACACAATTTAATTAATGCAAAAATAAATAAAGGAACTGCCGATTTTTCTGTACAACCAGCCATGAGTGTTGAAGATTGTAAAAAAGCAATGAACAAAGGGAAAGAAATAGTAACCAAACAATTCACCGAAGGGACAAATATTATTGGTTTTGGTGAAATGGGTATTGGTAATACTTCATCTGCCTCGTTGTTAATGAGTGCTTACACTCAAACAGATATCAGTAATTGTGTAGGAAAAGGAACGGGATTAAATAATGATGCTATTAGAGTAAAAGCTGCTGTTTTAAGAAAATCTCAAGAAGCACATCCTAATGTTACCAATGCTTTGGAAATTTTGGCCACTTTTGGTGGATATGAAATAGCTATGATTACTGGTGCTATTCTTCAAGCAAAAGCATTAAATATGACCATTTTAATTGATGGTTTTATTGTGACTTCTGCTTTACTAGCTGCACACGCTATGGAACCCTCTGTTGCTAATAATTGTATTTTTTCTCATTGTTCAGATGAACAAGGACATACCAAAATGTTACAATTTTTAAAAGCCGATGTCATTTTAAATATCGGACTGAGATTGGGAGAAGGAACAGGAGCTGCTTTGGCTTATCCTTTAGTAGAATCTGCAGTAAAATTTTTAAACGAAATGGCTAGTTTTGAAAGTGCTAGTGTTACAAACAAATTAAGCTAACATGAAAAAAGAAATTGCTGTTTTTTTAACTGCCATTATGTTTTTTACTAGAATTCCTTGTCCTAAAAACATAGATCATTCTCCAGAAATACTAACCAAAAGTAGTAGATACTTTTCTTTGGTAGGCATAATTGTTGGGACTTTTGGAGCTTTGGTGTTTTATATAGCCGAATTTCTTTTTAATGATGCTATTTCTATACTATTAAGTATGGCAGGAACTATTTGGATAACCGGTGCTTTTCACGAAGATGGTTTTGCTGATGTTTGCGATGGTTTTGGTGGTGGTTGGACCAAAGAAAAAATATTAACCATTATGAAAGATTCTAGGGTCGGAACCTATGGAATTGTTGGCTTGGGTTTATTATTGGCTATTAAATTTCAAGCATTATCAGAATTTAATGTTCATACTTGTATCATTGCTTTAATATCCGGACATGCTATTAGCAGATTTGCTGCTACCACACTTATTTACACAGAACCCTATGTGCAAGATATTGATAAAAGTAAAGTAAAACCATCGGCAATTGGGATTCAATTAAAAGATGTAATCATTAGCGGAATCTTTGCTATTATTCCGTTGATTTTCTTTTTTAATATCTATGTATTTCTAGCTTTTATCCCTGTAATGATATCAAAATACATGTTGGCTAAATATTTTCACAAATGGATTGGTGGACATACGGGAGATTGTGCAGGTGCTACACAACAAATTTCAGAAGTCATCTTTTATTTAAGTTTATTAATTATTCTATGAATCTATACTTAATAAGACATACCACTCCTGATATTGCTAAAGGTATTTGTTACGGACAAGCAAACATTCCTGTTTCTGAAAGCTTTGAAGAAGAATCTGATTTTTTAATTTCAAAAATAAAAAAATTTGCTATTGAGAATGTAATTAGTAGTCCGTTACAAAGATGCACAATATTGGCTGCTAAAATTAATGCTAACTTTACCACAAACAACAACCTAAAAGAATTAGATTTTGGTGACTGGGAATTAAAAGATTGGAACAAAATACCACAAGAAGAAATAGATCCTTGGATGAAAGACTTTGTAAATGTAGCTGTACCGAATGGAGAAAGTTATATGGATTTATATTTAAGAACTTTATCTGTTTATCAACAAATTACAAAGGATGACACAGCCATAGTAACTCATGCGGGAGTTATCCGAAGTATATTGGCACACATCACCAAAACAGACTTAACAGATTCTTTTGATTTTAAAATTCCTTACGGAACCATTGTACAAATAGATACCGAAACCAATCAATATCAAATTCTTTAAACATGAAGTTTTTTACGCCTCTATTTATTTTATGTACCCTTATTGCTTGTCAACCCAAGGCAGATAAAAAAACAAAAAACAATAAGCTAATCAAGCCCGAATATGCCAAAGGATTTGAATATGAAAAACACGAAAAACACATCAAAATTATAGTAAAAACACCATACAAAGGAGCCACAACTCCCTATGAATATATTATTATTAAAGGAGATACTATTATTAAATCAAGTAATGAAAATCAAATTGTGATTCACACTCCTTTAAAAAAAATTATAGCAACATCAACCACACAAATTCCCGTTTTAGAAGCTTTAAAAAGCGAAAAGTTATTAAAAGGATATCCTAACACCCAATTTGTATCTTCTCCAAAAACAAGAGCTTTAATAGACAACGGGAGTGTTATTGATGTTGGGCATGAAGAACATATGAATACTGAAATGGTTTTAGATATTCAGCCCGATATTCTTTTTTCTTTTGCCGTAAACAACATCAACAAAAACTTTACAACCTTAAAAAAAGCAGGAATCCCTATTGTGATTGATGCTAGTTGGCTAGAGGAAACTCCTTTGGGTAGAGCGGAATGGATTAAGTTTTTTGCCTTGTTTTTAAACAAAGAAAAAGAAGCCGATTTGGTTTTTAATCAAATTGAAAAAAGTTATCAAAAAGCTTTAAAAACCATTCCTAGCAATATTTCTAAACCCAATATTTTATATGGAGGAATTTACAACGGCATATGGTACACTCCTGCCGGAGATAGTTATGTAGCACAAATTATGAAAGATGCAGGCACCAACTATTATTGGCAAAACACAGAGAGCACAGGAAGTTTGGCTTTACAATTTGAAGAAGTATTTATCAAAGCTAAAGATGCTGATTTTTGGTTTGCTCCAGGTTATGCTATCAACAAAAAAGCACTAGCCGACATCAGTAAACATTACACAAGTTTTAAACCTTTTACTACCAATAATATTTATACATATTCAAACACTGTTGGTGCTACTGGTGGTATGTTATTTTTTGAATTGGGTGCTTTACGTCCGGATTTAATTCTAAAAGATTTTATTAAAATTTGTCATCCAGAGTTGTTACCTAACTACGAAACTACTTTTTTTAAGAGGTTAGAGTAATTTTACACAATTTATTTTTTTATTTTCTTTAAAACCACCCAAATTAGAACTGTAAAAGCCAAAGTAAATAGTGTAAAAAACCTTTCGAAATTGGTTTTTGCAAAGATGTTTCCAATAGTATTTAGTCCAAATATTACAAAGAAAACCCACAAAACAATATTCACTATTTTCATAGGTATAATTTCAGCTAAATAATTACCCTTTATGAATAACACAAAGCATAACGAAAAATTAATTAAAACTGAAATACTTTCAAAAACATACATTTGAGTATCACTCTTTAATCTTCCTCCCCAAGCAATTTCATATGGAATTATTTTTAAAATGATACAAAAATGAAAAAGTAAGATGGCTACTAATAACCAAATCATTGTTTTAATAGCACATTTTGAATTCATACTTTGATCTGGTATAATATTAAAGAAGTAATTCTCTATTTAAAACTAATTCTTAAAATAACGTAGGTTGATCATCTTTACCAACTTCTTCTTCATCCTCCACTTCAATATCGTTTTCAGCAGGATTGTATGGTAATGGTTCTAATCTGTTTACCAATTTAATTTTATCATCGGTTAATTGGTTTCCTAAAGCTTTAATTCCTTTTACAGCAATAAAATCCTCTAAATCTATTACTAAATTATCTAAATTTCGTTTGCTAAACACCACCTCAACATTAGGTCTATAGTCGGTCACTACAATTTGTAGTTGGGTTTTAGGATGTTCACTAATAAAAAACTCTTCCTTGTCTGGATGATCTATCACAAAACGTTTTACGTAATATTTTTCTTTTTCCCCTTCGTAATAAATAGCCGAAACTGGTTTGTTTGGTTCCCACTTTTCTAACACCACCATATCGTCTTCAAAATGCGTGGTTAAAGCTGGTGTAATGGTTTTTATTTTTCCAGATTGTGTGGCTACCAACAATTTATCTTTAGCCGTAAATTCCCCTAGTAATTCTCCTCTTCCATCAACATTTAAACGTTGTACGGTATCATCAAACCAAATTTTACGAGGCTTTAAAGTAGAAGTCCCTGCTGATTTAAATTCAATTTTCTTAACTGGATATTTGGTAATTAAATTCCCTTTTGAAGAACGTCCTTTAATCATTAAATCAGAAAAATCTATATCCCATTTTAACTTCTTTAAGCCTGCCAATGGTTTTAATTCTACAGAAACCGTTTCTGCTTCACCATTAGGATTGGCTGTAAAATACCAAACTACAGAACCTTTGTTTCCTGCTGTTAAGTCGTACTCTTTATCTCTGGTTATGCTCGTTACATTAAAACGTTTCATATAACTTGGACCAGAACGACCATCACGATACATCATATTATAAATAGTACGCTTGTCACCTTTTTTAAAGATGGCTACATGAATAATATCTTTACCAGCAAAGGTTTTTTGGGCCGCTTTTGTCACAATCATGGTTCCATCTTTACGGAACACAATTACATCATCAATATCTGCACAATCGGCTACAAATTCATCTCTTTTTAAAGAAGTTCCTACAAATCCTTCGGCTCTGTTTACATATAACTTCTCATTTCGCATCACCACCTTTGTAGCTTCAATATCATCAAAAGTTCTAATTTCTGTCATACGAGGTTTTTCTTTCCCGTATTTTTCTTTTAAACTCTTAAAATAATCAATAGCAAACTCTATTAAGTTCTCTAAATGATGTTGCACTTGAGCTATTTCATCTTCTAAACTTTCAATAATTTGTTTTGCTTTATCAATATCAAACTTAGAAATACGTTTGATTCTTATTTCTGTTAATCGTACAATATCCTCCTCTGTAATCGCCCTTTTTAAATGAGATACATGAGGTTTTAATCCTTTATCTATAGCAGAAATCACACCTTCCCACGTACTTTCTTCTTCAATATCACGATAGATTCTATTTTCTATAAAAATACGCTCCAAGGATGCAAAATGCCATTTTTCTTGTAACTCACCTAACTGAATTTCTAACTCACGTTTTAACAGATGTAAGGTATTATTGGTTGATATTCTTAAAATATCGGAAACCCCAATAAATACAGGTTTATGGTCTTGAATAACACAACACAAAGGAGAGATAGAAACCTCACAATTGGTAAAGGCAAATAAAGCATCAATGGTTTTATCTGGCGATACTCCTGGTGGCAAATGAATTAAAATCTCAACGTTTCTAGCGGTATTATCCTCTATTTGTTTGATTTTAATTTTCCCTTTGTCATTGGCTTTTAAAATAGATTCTATTAATGTTGATGTAGTCGTTCCATATGGTATTTCGTTAATTACCAACATTTTTTTATCAAGTTGAGAAATTTTAGCCCTTACTCTAACTTTTCCTCCTCTTGCACCATCATTATAATTGGTCACATCAATTACTCCTCCAGTTAAAAAATCTGGATACAAAGTAAAACTTCTTCCTTTTAATATTTTTATAGAAGCATCTATCAACTCATTAAAGTTATGAGGTAATATTTTGGTTGACAACCCTACTGCAATACCCTCTCCTCCTTGTGCCAACAACATTGGGAATTTTACAGGTAAATTGATAGGTTCTTTTCTACGACCATCATAAGAAGCTTGCCACTCTGTAGTTTTAGGATTAAAAACCACTTCTAAGGCAAATTTTGACAAACGAGCCTCTATATAACGAGCTGCAGCTGCACGGTCTCCAGTAAGAATGTTTCCCCAGTTCCCTTGCATGTCTATCAACAATTCTTTTTGCCCAATTTGCACCATGGCATCAGAAATAGAAGCATCTCCATGTGGGTGATACTGCATACAGTGCCCTACCAAATTGGCTACTTTGTTGTAACGTCCATCATCTAAATCTTTCATAGATTGCATAATACGTCTTTGCACTGGTTTAAAACCGTCTGCAATGGCTGGTACTGCACGTTCTAAGATTACATAAGAAGCATAATCTAAAAACCACTCTTTGTACATTCCTGTAACTTTGGTAATGGTCTCTTGACTTTCTACCTTATTATGATTTTCAAATTCGTTTTCTTCTTGGTTATTGTTGATGTCGTCTTGCATATAGTTGCAATTGGTATTTATGTTTTACTTCTTTAAATAAATGATTTTTTGTAATATCTAATTCTCTTCTATGATATCCAACTCATATTTCAAATTATCTATAATAAATTCTTGACGGTCTGGTGTATTTTTACCCATATAGAACTCTAACATAGACTCTATAGACTGTTCTTTGTCTAACATTACAGGATCTAAACGTATATTATCACCAATAAAATGTTGGAATTCATCTGGTGAAATTTCTCCTAACCCTTTAAATCGAGTGATTTCTGCTTTTCCTGTTAACTTTTCTATGGCTGCTTGTTTTTCCTCTTCGGAATAACAATAAATAGTTTCTTTTTTATTTCTAACTCTAAACAACGGTGTATCTAAGATATACAAATGACCTTCTTTAATCACCTCTGGAAAAAATTGTAAAAAGAAAGTAATCAATAACAAACGAATATGCATACCATCTACATCGGCATCGGTTGCAATAATCACGTTGTTATAACGTAAGTTTTCTATTCCATCCTCAATATTTAAGGCTGCTTGTAAGAGGTTAAACTCCTCATTTTCGTACACAATTTTTTTAGTCAACCCATAACAGTTTAAAGGTTTTCCTTTTAAACTAAATACGGCTTGAGTATTTACATTACGAGATTTAGTGATAGATCCACTTGCAGAATCTCCCTCTGTTATAAACAAAGAAGTATCTAAATGTCCTTCTTTTTTAGAATCCGCTAAATGAATTCTACAATCACGTAATTTTTTATTGTGTACGCTTGCTTTTTTAGCGCGTTCTCTAGCAATTTTACGAATTCCAGATAACTCTTTACGCTCCTTTTCTGCCTGCATTACCTTACGCTGAATGGCTTCGGCAGTAGTAGGATTTTTATGTAAATAATTATCTAAATTGGTTTTAACAAAATCGTTGATATAAGTTCTCACCGTTGGTAAATCTCCTCCCATCTCGGTAGATCCCAACTTGGTTTTAGTCTGACTCTCAAAAACGGGCTCCATCACTTTTATAGCAATGGCACTTACAATAGATTTACGAACATCCGAAGCTTCAAAGTTTTTACCAAAAAATTCTCTAATGGTTTTTACCACTGCTTCTCTAAACGCATTTTGATGTGTCCCTCCTTGAGTAGTGTGCTGTCCGTTTACAAAAGAATGATACTCTTCGCTATATTGTGTTTTACTATGTGTCATGGCAATCTCTATATCATCTCCTCTAAGATGAATAATAGGATATGCTAACGTGTCTTCGTGAATATTTTCTTCCAACAAATCTTTCAATCCGTTTTCTGAAATAAATTTTTCACCATTAAAAACGATGGTCAAACCTGGGTTTAGGTACACATAGTTTTTTATCATTTTGATGACGTATTCACTACGGAACTTATAGTTCACAAAAATACTTGGGTCTGGATGAAAAATAACTCTAGTTCCTCTTCGTATGGTCGTTGCTTCTAGTGGAGTTTGGTTAATTAACTCACCTTTTTCAAACTCTGCAGTGGTGGTTTGTCCTTCACGGATAGATTGAATAGAAAAATTACTAGACAAAGCATTTACTGCTTTGGTACCTACTCCGTTTAATCCTACAGATTTTTTAAAAGCACGAGAATCGTACTTTCCTCCTGTATTCATTTTAGAAACTACGTCTACAACTTTTCCTAAAGGAACTCCACGACCGTAATCTCTAATTTTAACCACCTCATCCTTTACAGAAATTTCAATGGTTTTACCAGTCCCCATCACAAACTCATCTATAGAGTTGTCTATCACCTCTTTAATTAGAATATAAATTCCATCATCTTGCGATGATCCGTCCCCTAATTTACCAATATACATCCCTGGTCGCATTCTAATATGCTCTTTCCAATCTAAGGATCGTATATTATCTTCGGTATATTTTGTTTCTTGACTCATAAACAAAGGTTTGATTTAGGTTCTTGTTAAATTTAATATTTTATTGTATTGTATTCACATCAGAAAAATTGAATTATCAACAGGTTTTTAACGAGGTTATCGTTCTTTTTTTGATACAATTCTCACTCCTAAAATTACAATTACCACTCCAATTGATTGTATAAAAGTAATACTTTCTCCTAAAACTATAGTAGCTAATACAATAGTAAAAACAGGCCCTATACTACCTATAATTGCAAATTTAGAGGCACCTAATTTGTGAATAGCATAAGACACTAAATAAGATGGTAATACAGTACAAAAAACAGCCATGACTAATTGATAAAAATACACTTGTGTTGGGTAATTAAAAACAGACTGTCTATCAGTAATTAAATAATGTATTATTACAGAGCTACAAGCTACAACCATAGCCAAAGAAGTAAAACGAATGGTTCCAAATTTTGGAATTAACCATCCGCTACCTACTAAATACGAAGCATAGGTTAAAGCACTCATAAAAATAAGTCCCGCTCCTAAAAACAAATAATCATCATGATTGATTTGTAACTCTGAGGCAAAAGTTAAAAACACTCCAAAATAAGTAATAACAATTGCCCATATTTGCTGTTTGGTAATTTTGGTTTTTAAAAATAAAGCCCCAATTAACACCACCAATGTTGGGTACACAAATAAAATAATTCGTTCTAAACTTGCTGATAAAAACTTTAATCCATAAAAATCAAAAAAGCTTGCTACATAATAACCAATCACTCCAAAAAGAACTAGCCACAAATAATGCTTTTTTTCTAAGCCTACTTTCACTTCATTTCTTTTAACTCCCAAAATCACCAAATAAAAAGGCAAAGCAAACACCATTCTCATTAACAACACATGAATAGTTGGCACTTCAAAATCATAAATTAATTTTACGATAATAGCTTTGGATGAAAACAGGAATACTGCCAGTAACGCTACAAGAACCCCAACAGTATTTTCTGATATTTTTTTCATTATTATAGATATTAAAAAAGCCAATTCAAAAAATGATGAATTGGCTTTGTATTTTTTAATTGGAGATTATTTAGACATTAAATCTAAAATTCATCATATCTCCATCTTGTACTATGTATTCTTTTCCTTCTACTTGTAATTTACCTGCTTCTTTTACTTTGGCTTCGCTACCTAAAGCAACATAAGTATCGTATTTAATTACTTCTGCACGAATAAATCCTTTTTCAAAATCGGTGTGAATCACTCCAGCTGCTTGCGGTGCAGTATCACCTATATTAATAGTCCAAGCTCTTACTTCTTTTACACCTGCAGTAAAATAAGTTTGTAAGTTTAACAACTTGTATGCTGCACGGATTAATTTAGCGGCTCCTGGCTCTTCTAAACCTGCATCTGCTAAAAACTCTTGACGTTCTTCGTAATCTTCTAACTCGTTAATATCTGCCTCAGTTCCAACTGCTAAAAATAAAACTTCTGCATTTTCATCAGCAACAGCTGCTTTTACTTTTTCTACAAACTCATTACCTTCTACAGCAGACTCCTCATCAACATTACACACATATAATACTGGCTTTGATGTAATAAATTGTAAAGGTTTTACAAACTCTAATTCTTTCTCTGAAAACTCTAATGAACGAACTGATTTACCTTGCTCTAAAGTGTTTTTAATTTTATCTAAAACATCAAATTCTGCCTGAGCTTCTTTGTTTCCTGTTTTGGCTAATTTTTTAACTCTTTCTAAACGTTTTTCAACCGTTTCTAAATCTTTTAACTGTAACTCAATATCAATGGTCTCCTTATCTCTAATAGGATCTACAGAACCATCAACATGCACAATATTATCATCTTCAAAACAACGCAACACATGTAAAATAGCATCTGTTTCTCTAATGTTTGCTAAAAACTGATTTCCTAAACCTTCTCCTTTACTTGCTCCTTTTACCAATCCGGCAATATCAACAATTTCTACTGTTGCAGGTACAACTTTTTCAGGATTTACTAAAGATTCTAATTTCTCTAATCTAGGATCTGGTACGTTTACCACACCAATATTTGGTTCAATAGTACAGAATGGAAAATTTGCACTTTGCGCTTTTGCGTTAGACAAACAATTGAATAATGTTGATTTTCCAACGTTTGGTAATCCTACAATACCTGCTTTCATGAGTTTTTATTTTTAGAAGTGGCAAAGATATTAAAAGCTAATTATTAATGATGAATTGTAAATGATTAATTACAATAGATTATCCTATTTATCAAAAAGAAGGAGGAACTATCATATTCTTTGTATTTTTATGGTGAAATTTAAAATACATTGAACATGAATTTATCTATGAGCATTCCTGCTTTGTTATTTCCTGCCATCTCTTTATCTATGTTGGCATATAATGCTCGTTATTTAGCCATTGCTTCTTTAATTAGACAACTACATAAGGAATATCAGGATTCTCATGAAAAAAACATTGGTGATCAAATTAAAATTTTGAGTAGAAGATTGACCTTAATTAGAGCTACTCAAGGTTTTGCCATTTTAAGTTTTATGGGAGCAGTACTAACCATGCTACTTTTATTTTTAGAAATGCTTATTACTGCTGATGTTGTTTTTATCATCAGTCTTTGTTGTATGATGCTTTCTTTAACTCTATTATTTATAGAAATTCAAGTTTCTACCAAAGCATTACAAATTCAGTTAAAAGATATTAAAGGAAAATTTATTTAAATGACTTTTCGATACAAATTTACTCCACCCTGTTCTGTAAATTTCACTCGAAGTGACATTGTTATAATAAAACTTTAATCCTAAATAAACTGGCTGTTCGAGTAATTTTAAGAAACGAAAAATTGTATAGAGAACCAGTAGTAAAAACACTCACAATAAACCTAATTACCTAAAAAAGGGCAGTTGTTATAAAACAACTGCCCTTTTTAGATATTAAATTTTGGTTTTAAGCTTCGCTTCTTTTAATTCCTAGCTCCAAACCTCTTAATTCAGCCAATCCTTTTAACCTACCAATAGCTGTATAACCACAGTAAGCTTTTTCATTGTTTAAATCATCTAACATTTGATGTCCATGATCTGGTCTCATTGGGATTTCTTTTCCTAATTTCTTTTCAATTTTTGCTACCGCTTTTACCACCTCGTACATGTCGCTAGACCCACCTAAATGGTCGTCTTCAAAAAAGCTTCCATCAGCCTCTCTACGAACATTTCTCAAGTGTAAAAAGTGAATTCTATCAGCAAATTTTTCAATCATTTTAGGTAAATCATTATCTGGGTTTGCTCCTAAAGAACCTGTACAAAAAGTAATTCCATTACTAGGACTATCTATAAAACCTACCAAATCTTCTAAATCTTTTTCTGATTTTATAATTCTTGGCAATCCTAAAATATCCATTGGTGGATCATCTGGATGAATCGCCATCACAATTCCATTTTCTTCAGCAATAGGAACTACTTGATTTAAAAAGAAAGATAAGTTTGATTTTAAATCTGCATGACTTAAACCATCATACTGGGCAATCATTGCTTTAAACTCGTCCATAGACAAATCATCAACCGTTCCAGGTAATCCTTTTAAAATACAATCTGACAAACGTGTTTTTTCTTCTGATGACATTTCTGCAAAAGAAGCTTTTGCTTTGGCTTGAACTTCTGGAGTATAATCTTTTTCCGCCCCTTCTCTTTCCATCAAATAGATTTCAAAAACAGCCATTTCTACTTTATCAAAACGCAAAGCTGTTGCTCCATTTTTTAATGGCCAAAACAACTGAGTTCTTGTCCAGTCTAACACAGGCATAAAATTGTAACATACATTTTTAACACCACATGCTGCTACATTTTTTAAACTCTGCTTGTAATTTTCTATACGATGTAAATAATCTCCTTTTTGTAATTTGATATTTTCGTGAATAGGAATACTCTCTATAAAAGACCACTCTAACCCAGCTTCTTCAATCATGTTTTTTACTTTCATGATTTCTTCTACTTCCCAAATATCACCATTTTGTACATGGTGTAAAGCAGTAACAACTCCTGTTGCACCTGCCTGTGCAATATGAGATAATTGAACTGGATCATTTACCCCAAACCATCTAAATGTTTGTATCATTTTTCTAACTTATATCTTTATTAAACTCCACTAAAAGCGCTAAATCCACCATCAATTGGCACTACAACTCCTGTTACAAATTTTGAAGCATCACTTAACAACCACTGTACAGTTCCATTTAATTCTTCTGATTCTCCAAAACGTTTCATAGGTGTGTTTTTAATAATGGTATTTCCTCTTTCTGTGTAAGATCCATCTTCATTGGTTAACAAACGTAAGTTTTGTTTACCTATAAAAAATCCTGGTGCAATGGCATTTACTCTAATTTGATCTCCATATTTTAAAGCGAAATCTGAAGCCAACCATTTGGTAAAATTATCAATAGCTGCTTTTGATGCAGAATAACCAACCACTCTTGTAATGGCTTGAGCAGCCGCCATAGAAGACACATTTATAATGCTTCCTTTTCCATTGGCTACAATCTCCTTACCAAAAATTAAACATGGTAATACGGTTCCATCTAAATTTAATTCCGATACTTTTCTAAAATCTGCCATTTGTAAATCAAAGAAAGTTTTGTCTGGTGAAATGGTTGCTCCTGGCATATTTCCTCCTGCAGCATTTACCAAAGCATCAATTTTTCCCCACTTTGCTATAATCTTATCTTTTACTTCAATTAAAGATGTTTCACTTAACACATCACATGCGTATCCAACAACCTCTTTTCCTATTTTTTCTAACTCTGCTAATTTTGCAGCAACAGTATCTTCGCTTCTACTAATAATTACCACTTTAGCTCCTTCGCTTAACAAATGCTCTGCAATGCTACCTCCTAGCACTCCTGCCCCGCCTGTTACAACAATCACTTGATCTTTGATATTGAATAATTGTGCCATTTTAACTTTAATTTTATATTTTCGTGTACGCACACGAAATTAATAAAAAATAATGAACCGAACAGCATCTATCATTATTTTAACATAATTTTGTTTCTGTTTTTATGAAATTAACAAAAAAAGACATTGAAAAGCATTAAAGACATCGCATTAAAAGCAAACGTTTCTATAGGTACTGTAGATAGGGTTTTACACAACCGACCGGGCGTTTCTGAGAAAACCAAAAAGAAAATTCTTAAAATTATTGAGGACTATAATTATACGGTAAATCCTGTAGCGAGTATTTTAGCATCAAAAAAAAATTACACTATTGCCACTCTTTTGCCTGAAAACATAAGTTCTGATGAGTTTTGGGAATCTCCTAAACAAGGAATAGCCAATGCGATGGAAGAAATTAAAAATCTTGGCTTTTTAATCAAAAACTATAATTTTAATCAATTTTCATCAAAAACCTACATAGATGCTTTTCATAAGATGATTGATAGCAAACCTAATGCTGTTTTAATAGCCCCTATTTTTAACAAAGAAACCAGAGATTTGATTGGCCTATTAGAAAATCAAAACATTCCTTATGTGTTTATCAACACCGAAACAGAAGGGTTAAACAATCTTTCTTTTATTGGTCAAGATTCTTTTAAAAGTGGATTGCTCGCCGGAAAATTAATGAACTGGGTACTGCCTAAGAAAGCAGAAATTTTAATTATTGAAATACGTAAAGACATTTCTAACTACACTTCTATCAACAATAGAATTAACGGATTTAGAGATTTTTTTAAAACTTCCAAAAAATCAATTGCTATTCATAACCTACATTTTGATCATGTTGAAAACAGCGAAACCTTAAAAAACCAACTAAATAATTACCTCTTAAAACATCCAAATATAAAAGGGATATTTGTTCCTTCTAGTAAAGTGAGTACGGTTGCTAAAATAATAGAAAGCCTTAACAAAAAAGATATTGAAATTGGTGGTTTTGATACTACCGACAAAAACATCAAATACTTAAAAAATGGAACGGTTGATTTTTTAATCAGTCAAAAACCTATTCAGCAAGGGTATGATGGAATTAAATTGCTCTTTAATTTTTTAACCCATCAAACAAAACCAGAAAAACACTATTTTTCTCCAATTGAAATAGTTCTAAAAGAAAACGTAGATTTTTTATAGGAACAAAATCCCATTGGTTTTTATAGCAAATCTCAATGCCTTATATTTGCCAAATCATTTTTTGAAAAAACATAACATGAACACCATAGAAGATTTTAAAGCATACGTAGCAAAAGTAGAAGCTACAGAAGGATACACAAAACCATTAGCATTCGGATTAGGAATTCGTAGATCTAAAGGAGATAAAGTTTTAGATGTAAATTTCCCTGGTATTAACTGGGATACTGCTTTTGGAACTGCTGCCTTATTACAAGATGTAACAGGATTTAAAGGAAGTGAAAATGGATTTGTAACGGTTTCTAAAGCTCAATTACAAAAAGCTTTTGACAACTTTGCTGCTTTTCATGGAGAAATAGAAAAACACCCAAACATTGTTATTATTCAACAATTGTTAGAAAATATAGCAACACCAAACAATACTTATCAAGAAATTGATGTAGTGGCTTATTTCTTATTTGATAAAGACCAACCTGTTGCCGATGCCGTAGAAGGATATTTTAAACTACAATGTTTATCGCAATTACACGTATTGCCTCACGGATTGTCTTTAGAAGGTGTTTTTGGAAAATTAAATAACATTGCTTGGACCAACCAAGGACCTATTTTACCAGAAGATTTATCTGCCGAAAGAATTAAAGCTACTTTTAAAGGAGAAAACATTATTGTAACTCACGTAGATAAATTCCCTTACATGGTGAATTATCATGTACCAAACGGAGTAAGAATTGCTAGCGGATCTCAAGTTCGTTTAGGTGCTCACTGTGCTGTTGGGACTACAGTAATGCCGGCAGGTTATATTAACTTTAATGCTGGTACCAAAGGAAATGCCATGATTGAAGGTAGAGTTTCTGCTGGAGTTGTTGTTGGACATGATTCTGACTTAGGTGGTGGAGTTTCTATTATGGGAACTTTATCTGGAGGTAATAAAAACGTAATTTCTATTGGAGATAAATGTTTATTGGGTGCTAACTCTGGAACTGGAATTTCTTTAGGGTTTGGATGTACTATTGCTGCAGGAGTTTACGTAACTGCTGCTGCTAAAGTTTATTTATACAATGCAGACAAGCAAGCTATTGATATTAACGGAAACGTTGTGGAAGAAGGACAAAACATTGTTAAAGGAGCTGAATTAAACGGAAAAGATAAATTGTTGTTCTTATTAGATTCTACAAACGGACACTTAACTTGTCGTCCTAACCCTAAAACAATTGAATTAAACGAGGCTTTACACGTAAAGAACTAAGCTTTATTTTGATAATATATTTGAACCACCTTTTCTTTTTAAGATTAGGTGGTTTTATTTTTTAAATCGGTCTGATTATTGTTATTTGCATTTGCACCTAAAATAATATTTCATGAAGAAAATCATCTGTTTTCTAAACATTCTTATTCTTGCAAGTTGTAGTAGTGCTTCTAAAACAACTGCCAACAAAACAAAAAATGATGTTCCTCCTACTTATAAGCGAGTTTTATTTGTAATAGACAGTTATTATACCAACAAAAACATTGTTAAAAAACTTTTTGACACTGAGCTCAAAAACAATTTAACCATCTCTAAAATTAACACCAAAATTGTTGAAACAGCAAAAGAGCAATTAAATAATCAAAATAAATATGCTGATTATTATTTAATAAAAAACAACCTAGACAAAACCCTAGTCTTAAGCGAAGAAGAAATTCAACAAAACATTGATGAAGAACTCTTAGATAAGAATATTGATTTGTTAATTATTATTCAACAAAAAAACATCAACAGGTCTTACACCAAATTAAATTTTGAAGAAGAAGTCTTTAACAAAGATAGTTACAATGCCACTACCGATTCTAGCAACCTTAAATACACCTATACTTTTACAGGTTTTGATGTAAGTCAAGATTCTATAGTTTTTAGAAGCAAATACAACATACAAAATGCCGATGACTTGTTCAACAACATTCCTAAACATGTTGCACAAGATTTAATAAAACAACTAAACGAACAACATTTGTACTAAAACAATTCGCAAACCACTCTTTTTTTAATTGAGTGGTTTTGTTTTTCACTACTTTTGCCAAAATTTTTTGGATGTCCATCACACTTTTATCATCTCCTTTACAAGGATTTACAGACTTTAGATTCCGTAATGCGTTTTACCATTATTTTGGAGGGATTGATACTTTTTACGCTCCTTATATTAAAATGAATGGTAAGTTGGTGATTAAAAACAATTATCAACGTGATTTAAATCCAGACAACAACCATGTGCCAACTTTAATTCCTCAGGTGATGACAAACAATCCTGATGAATTTTTATTTGCCTTGAATTATGTAAAATCTTTAGGTTACAAAGAATTAAACTGGAATTTAGGATGCCCATACCCAATGGTAACCAAACAAGGAATGGGATCTGGAATGATTTGTCAGCCTCAAAAAATTGATGAAGTTCTACACAAAGCACATACAGAAAGTGACTTAACCATTTCTATGAAAATGAGAATGGGTTATGATGAACCTACCGAAATTTTAGAAACGTTTAAAACACTTGCTAAATATCCTTTAAAGAATATTGCCATCCATGCCCGTATAGGAAAACAACTATACAAAGGTGGAGTTGATTTAGATGCTTTTGAAAAATGCTTGGAACAATCACCTCACAAACTTTATTACAACGGAGATATTACCAGTGTAGCTGCCTATAGAAAAATTAAAGAACGTTTCCCAACTGTAGATCATTTTATGATTGGTCGTGGATTAATTGCCGATCCTTTTTTACCTAGCATGATTAAAAATGACTGCACAGAATATCCTGAAAACAGATGGCAAATATTTAAAGACTTCCATGATACTATTTATCAGCAATACGATGAGGCTTTGTCTGGACCCACTCCTATTAAGATGAAAATGTTAGGCTTTTGGGAATATTTTTCTCAATCTTTTGACAATCCTCAAAAAACTTACAAAGCCATAAAAAAGGCAGGGAATCAAGTAAAATACAAAGCTGCTGTAGCAGAAATTTTTGCCAAGCAGAAATAATCACTTTTTATGAAACCTCACAATGCGATGCTGAATCAAGTTCAGCATGACGAAAAATTAAGAAATATCTAGTATAATAGTCACCCTGAACTCGTTTCAGGGTCACATCCCAATATTATAATAATTCAATTGTTTCTAATGTTGGATTTAATTCTTTTATCAAATTAACCTTCCATTCTTTTTTCCAATTTTTCAACTGTTTTTCTCTTGCAATAGCTTGGATGATTTCTGTAAACTCTTCATAATAAACCAAAAATTTCAAGTTATATTTTTGAGTAAACATACTTCCTTGCCCTGAAGAATGTTCTACAATTCTTTTTGACAAATCAGAAGTAACTCCAATATAAAAAGTTGTTCTATATTTATTTGTCATTATGTATACATAACTCTTTTTCATCTTTATAAAGATAATTTATTTAGATGAGATGCTGAAACAAGTTCAGCATGACGAAAAGACAAATACATGCTACACATCACCTTGAACTCGTTTCAAGGTCACATCACAAAAAAGTCTTAAAACTCTATAACTGTGCGATACTGAAATAAATTCAGCATAACGAAAAAACAAATACATACTACACGTCACCTTGAACTTGTTTCAAAGTCACATCACAAAAAGTCTTAAAACTCTATAACTGTGCGATACTGAAATAAATTCAGCATGACGGAAAGGCAAATACATGCTACACGTCACCTTGAACTCGTTTCAAGGTCACATCATAAATAGCATTACAACTCTATAACTATGCTATGCTAAAATAAATACAGTATAGCGAGAAACAGCCACATTATTCTCATCAAAATCCCTTACATAAATACAATTTAAAATACTGTATTCTATATTATTATGAATAGCTTTGCCGCTTCATCTGAAAAAACAAAACATGAAGCGTATAAACGAATACAAAAAGCTTTTTAAAGTAGAAGGAGCCATCAATCTAAAAGAATTAAAAACTACTTATAGAGGATTGGTAAAACAATGGCATCCAGATAAATTTCAGGATGAAAAAGAAAAATTAGAGGCTGAAGAAATAAGTACTAAAATTATAGATGGATATCATTTTTTAGTAAGTATTGCTCCAGAAACTAAAGAGGCTCACTTAGAAGAATATACCAAAACTATTACCGAATCTCAGGTAGCTGATTACCATCATAAAAGTATGCTGTTAGAAGTTACTTTTACGGATGGAAACACTTATGAATACTTTGGGGTAAATCATAAATTATTTTTAAAGTTTGTGAATAGTAAATCCATCAACAACTTTGGTAGACGTAATATTTTTAAATCTTTTACTTACCGAAAATCTAAAAAAGGAACAGTAGAAGCATAACTTTTATCTACCTAATTATTGAAAAAGGTAAAAAGACCTCTAATTTTTTTTTTAATTAGAGAAGTACTTTTTACAATTAACTTTTTACCTTTTACAATATGAATAACTTATTTTTGCCACATGGTAAAAGAAATTCAACTTCGTATAAAACTGCAAGAGGAAACCAAGGTTAATATTTTAGAAATAAAAGCTGCACAATGGTTAAGCATCCCTAGAAAAGACATTACAACTGTAAAAGTCTTACGAAAATCTATTGATGCTCGTAAACCTCAAATTTACTTTAATTACAAAGTAGCTGTTTATATAAAAGAAGCTGCTCCAGAGCAATCTGAATATCAATTTAATTACCAAGATGTTTCTAACAAACCAGAAATTCACATTGTAGGTTTTGGGCCTGCAGGAATGTATGCTGCCTTGCGTTGTATAGAATTGGGTTACAAACCTGTGGTTTTAGAACGTGGAAAAAATGTGCAAGACAGACGTAGAGATTTACGTCAAATTAATCAGTTCCACAATGTTAATGATGATTCTAACTATTGTTTTGGAGAAGGTGGTGCTGGAACCTATTCTGATGGAAAATTATATACCCGAAGTTTAAAACGTGGAGATGTCCGTAGGATTTTTGAAAACCTAGTGTATCATGGAGCTACAGAACAAATTTTAATTGATGCACATCCGCATATTGGAACCAATAAACTTCCTAAAATTATTGCTAAGATTCGTGAAAATATTATCCATTACGGAGGAGAAGTTCATTTTGAATCTAGAGTTGTTGACATCATTACCAAAAACAATAAACTACAAGCCATACAATTACAAAACGGAAAAGAACTTGCTGCCAAAGCATTGATTTTAGCTACAGGTCATTCTGCTCGTGATATTTATGAGTTGTTAGACAAAAAGAAAATTGCTTTACAAGCAAAATCTTTTGCCATGGGAGTTCGTGTAGAACATCCACAAGAAATTATTGATAGCATTCAATACCACTGTGAAGGAAGCAGACATGAGTTATTACCTGCTGCTGCCTACGGATGGGTAGAACAAGTAAGAGAACGTGGTGTATATTCTTTTTGTATGTGTCCTGGTGGATTTATTGTGCCCGCCGCTACCGCCAATGGCGAAGTGGTAGTTAACGGAATGTCACCATCTAAACGAAACAACGTATTTGCCAATTCTGGAATTGTAGTAGAAATTAATGCCGATAAAGATTTGTTTAAATACGAGCAATACGGAGCATTAAAAGGATTACAGTATCAAAAAGATTTAGAGCGATTGGCTTTTACTGCTGGAGGAAGAACACAAACAGCTCCAGCGCAAAGATTAACCGATTTTATTGATGGAAAATTGTCTCCAGAATTAAATCCAACCTCTTATCAACCGGGATTAAATTCAGCCCCGTTACATTCTTTATTACCCAAAGCTATTGGAGGTAGGTTACGTAAAGGTTTTGCACAAATTGGAGCAAAAATGCATGGTTATAACACCAATTTAGCCAATATTGTGGGAGTAGAGTCTAGAACCTCATCACCCGTAAACATTCCAAGAAAAGAGAATTTAGAACACCCCGAAATTCAAGGTTTATTCCCTTGTGGTGAAGGTGGTGGTTATGCGGGTGGAATTATATCTGCAGCTATGGACGGTGAACGCTGTGCAGAGGCTGCTATTCAAAATTTAAAGGCATAGCCTTTACAAACAAAAACAATGTCTACAAACTACAAAAATCAAGCAAGTATTCTTTCTAAATTAGGGATTAATGCATTAAACCCAATGCAAGAAGCTGCTCAAGAAGCCATTGCTACTCACAAAGATGTGATATTGTTATCGCCAACAGGAACAGGAAAAACCCTGGCTTTTTTGTTACCTATGTTGGAACAATTAAGTTCAGATAGTAAAGAAATGCAAACCTTAATTATTACACCTTCTAGGGAATTGGCCATACAAATTGAGCAAGTTTTTAGAGAAATGGGAACGGGTTTTAAAGCCAATTGTGTGTACGGAGGAAGGCCGATGTCTAAAGACAAAATTGAACTAGCCCACACCCCAAGTGTTTTAATTGGTACACCTGGTAGAATTGCAGATCATTTACGTAAAAATAGTTTTGAAACGTTTGATATTCATACCTTAATTTTAGATGAATTTGACAAATCTTTAGAAGTAGGTTTTGAAGAAGAAATGAGCGAAATCATCAACTTGCTCCCATCTATCAAGCAAAAAATATTAACCTCTGCAACACAAGAAATTGATATCCCAACTTTTGTAGGAATTCAAAATCCTGTAGAAATTAATTTTTTAAGTGAAAAAAAATCTCAATTAGTCATCCAAAAAGTATTGTCTCCAGACAAAGACAAACTAAAAACCTTGGTAGACACCTTATGCCATATTGGGAATAAATCAGGAATTATTTTTTGCAATTTTAAAGACAGTATCGCTAGGGTAAGCGATTATTTAAACGAACACGAAATTTCTCACGGTTGTTTTTATGGAGGATTGGAACAAAAAGACAGAGAACGTGCTTTGATAAAATTCCGTAATGGAACTTACAACATTTTAATTGCCACAGATTTGGCTGCTCGTGGATTGGACATTCCTGAAATTGATTTTTTAATTCATTACCAATTGCCCTTAAAAGTGGAGGAGTTTACCCACAGAAACGGTAGAACTGCCAGAATGAACAGCCAAGGAACGGCTTATGTAATTCAATGGAAAAAAGAGGATTTACCAGAATTCATCAATATTGATGACGTAGCACATTTGCAACAAAATACTTTGCCAGAACCATCATCTTGGAAAACTCTGTTTATTTCTGGAGGGAGACAAGACAAAATATCTAAAGGAGATATTGCTGGACTGTTGATTAAAAAAGGAAACTTATCTGGAAACCAAGTGGGAGTCATTGAACTAAAACACGATTGTGCTTTTGTTTCTGTAAAACTTAAAAACACCAAAGCTTTACTAGACATCATTAATAACCAAAGATTAAAGAAAAAGAAAGTTAGGATTACTGAAATCTGATTTCTTACTTTTATGTTATCAACATGAAAAAGTAAAAAATGCAAACCACCCCTACCAAATCTCACAGTAAAAAAGAAAAAATTCTCCTTGCCGCCATGATTATTAGCATGTGCACATGGGGAACTAGTTGGACATGTGCCAAGGTTTTAGGAACCTACACCAGTGCCTTAAACTTAAGTTTAATGCGTTTTATTTTAGTGCCACTAACTTTAATTCTCTTAACTTTTTTCACAAAAATTAAAATCAACGTAAGTAAAAAAGGTTGGTTCCATGTAATAGGTGCTTCTGTTTTTATTTTACTTTATACACTATTCTTTTTTAAAGGAGTTCATAAGGGATTTGCAGGAGCTGGAGGCGTTTTAGTCACCACCATCAACCCTATTTTTGCTTATATTATTGGCTTACTCATCAGTAAAATACTTCCCAAAAAACAAGAATACATTGGACTCTTATTGGGATTTATAGCAGGAATGACCTTACTTAAAGTATGGGACAATAGCGATGCTATTTTTAGTACTGGAAATATATACTTTTTATTAGCTGCTTTTGTTTGGGCAGTGATGAGTAAAATTAGTTCTCATGCCAACAAATTTGGAAATGCCATTGGTTTTAGTTTATGGACACATATTGTTGCTGCCATCATACTTTGTTTTTTTGTTGATTTTAAAAGCTTAGAACAAACACTACTTAATGCTGACACCAAATTTTGGCTAAACATTTTATATTTTGGAATTGTAAACTCTGCTCTAGCTACTACTTGTTTTTTATATGTAACCGCAAGAATTGGTGCTGAAAAAGCGAGTACTTATATTTTTATTGTTCCAAGTACAGCCGTACTAACTTCTTATCTTTTTATTGGAGAACAAATTTTATGGAATACAGTTGTTGGAGGTGCTTTAGGAATTGTAGCCGTTTTTATTATCAATGGTAAATTCAGTAGAAAAAAACGCACTCCACCACCTATCAGAAATATTGTTAGATAAAAAAACTCCCAAAATGAAATTCGTTTTGGGAGTTTTTATTTCATTGCTACTGTTAGTGAACAGTATTATTTTTACTCTGTACTTTGTACTAGATTATTATTTTCTATTTCTACTTCTTCCTAATTTAGAAGCCGCATTTCTTTTGCTCTGTACCCATTTAGGAGTTTCTCCTGGTTTCGCTTTTTTCTTTGCTGTTTTAGGTTTGTTACTTGCTTTTGGTGAAGTAGTTCTTGAAGGGCCTTTTTTCATGGCTTTTAATTCTTCAGCCGTTGGAGCTTTAAAATCAAATCCTTCTAAGTTCTGCATAGGCAATTTTAACCCAAGCAATTTTTCAATATCCAAAGCAAATTTTATTTCTTCTCCACAAACCAAAGAAATAGCATGTCCGCTAGCCCCTGCCCTACCTGTACGACCTATTCTGTGTACGTAATCTTCAGGTACATTTGGTAGTTCGTAGTTAATTACGTGTGGCAACAAAGGAATATCCAATCCACGAGCAGCAATATCAGTAGCCACCAAAACTCTTACAGAATTTTTCTTAAACCCTTCTAAAGCTTTGGTTCTAGCTGCTTGACTTTTATTTCCATGAATGGCAGCAGAAGTAATTCCTGCTTTTGATAATTTTTCTGCCAATTTATTAGCTCCGTGTTTGGTACGGGTAAAAATCAACACTTGACTCCATTTACCACTTTTAATCATACCAATAACAGCTTGTGCTTTGTCTCCTTTATTTACATTGTAAAAAGTTTGTTTTACTTTTTCTGCTGTAGTGTTCTGTGGAGCAGACTCTACAGATACAGGGGTATCCATAAAAGTATTAGCCAAAGCTTTTATGTCTGCCGAAAAAGTTGCTGAGAACAATAAATTTTGTCTTTTTTCTGGAACAAGAGATAATACTTTTTTAATATCTCTTAAAAATCCCATGTCTAACATTCTATCAGCTTCGTCTAAAACCAATATTTCTATTTTAGATAACGATAATGCTTCTTGATTGATAAGGTCTAATAATCTACCTGGTGTTGCCACCAACACATCTACCCCTCTTCTTAATGTTGTAATTTGTGGTTTGGGTTTTACACCTCCAAAAATTACAGCAGATTTAATGTCCAAAAACTCACTGTATTCTCTAACGTTATCATAAACCTGTGCTGCCAACTCTCTTGTTGGAGTTAATACTAAAGCACGAATAGGTCTTCTCTTCCATCTATTTTGGGTAGATAATAAGTGTAATAACGGTAATGTAAATCCTGCTGTTTTTCCTGTTCCGGTTTGTGCAGATGCCAAAACATCTTTTCCTTGTAAAATATGTGGAATGGCTTTTTGCTGAATGGCTGAGGGCTCCGTATATCCCTTTTTGTTAATGGCTTTTAAAATAGCCTCTGATAATCCTAAAGATTCAAATGTCATAAATATATTTTAAGAATTGCTTTAAAGTCAATTCTGTAGCGGCTGCAAAGGTACGACTTAATAAATGATATTACTCTACTTTTTTATAATGTTTGATAATGAGATAGATAGACCTTTAAATCATTATAAATTTAGCAGATAAAACCTATAAATATTCAAGTAGAATACTTTAGCTTAGTGTTAAATGAAAATCATAGAAACCCACACATCTCCTAACTTACCATACGGCATCAGATTGTCTGATTATGCCGTGGGTATTTTTGCTAGTATTCCAACCAAAGCAGGAATTAAAAAAGCCATTAAAAAAGGATTGATTTTAGTCAATAATCAACGTGGAGTTTCTGGGCAATTCATTGTTGGTGGAGAAAAAATTGAATTGTTAGAAAATGAAAACCTCATTAAAAAAAACATCAGTTTAGAACTTGAAGTTGTTTACGAAGATGATTACTTAGCTGTTATATACAAACCTGCAGGGTTATTAGTTAGTGGTAATAAAGCCAAAACAGTAAGTAATGCTTTGCCTTTTAACTTAAAACCTAGTACGCTAGAAAACGCCGTAAAACCACAACCTGTACACAGATTAGATTTTGCCACAAGCGGATTGTTATTAACTGGCAAAACAGCTACTAGCATAAGGGAATTAGGAAAGTTATTTGAAGACAAAACCATTCAAAAAACATACGAAGCCATTACCATTGGTGAAATGAAAAACCAAGGAACTATAGATTTTTCTATTGATGGAAAAGAAAGTCTTTCGAGCTATCAAGTTTTAAAAACAGTGGAGTCCGAAAGATTTCAAAAATTAAATTTGGTACAACTAACTCCTCATACAGGAAGAAGACATCAACTAAGAATTCACTGTGCACATATAGGAAATCCTATTCTTGGAGATACTGAACATGGAATTGAAAACAAAATTTTAAAAGGAAAAGGATTGTTTTTACATGCCAAAACTTTAGAGTTTATACACCCTTATACCTTAAAAAAGCTAGTGATTAAAAAAGAAACACCCGCTAAATTCAACAAGCTATTTATTTAACATCCTAATTATTCCCTTTTAGAAACACAAAATCCAGCCTTTTGAGCTGGATGATTATGTAAATAAACTTACTAATATTTGTTGTAAAAAAGGGCAAGCTGCCTACATCACACCGCTACAACCAAGTACCCTTGCTGCGTTCCCGCCCTGGGGGATTCCGAGGGAGCTAGTTGTGTAGGACTTGCCCGGCCGCAAATTTACAACCTTATTACAATTCTCACAACATTTAACACATGATTTTTTAACATTCAATTCATCTTATTCAAAGCGTACACTTTAGCCTAATAAATACCTATATTTGCCATTAAATTTTAAATAGAAAACAACTCAATGAATTCATTTTTTAGCACAAAACCTGTTTTAAAATTCGGAATCCTTTCTGGACTTTTATTAGTTTTAAATGAAGTAATCATCAATACTGTTACACAAACCAATCCATATATTGGAGAAAGAGATTCTGTATTTTCTTTAATTGGTTTAATTATTCCTGTAATAGTAATTGTATTTGCTATTATCTTTTTGAAAAAAAATAGCAACATTGAAAGTTTTGGACAAATTGTTAAACCTGGTTTAATCATTGGGTTGATTACCGCTTTGGTTTATATTGCTTATTCATTATTATTTATCTACAGTATAGAACCTAATACTTTGGCTGAATTTGAACAAATGAACAGAGAACGCTCAATTGCATCTGGACAGTTTACAAATGAAGAAGATTTAAACAATGCAATACAACTTTCTAGAAATGCCTTTTTACCAGGAACTATTTTGTTTAGTATTGCTGTTAATTTATTTATAGGTTTTATTACAGCCGTAGTAACTGCTATATTTGTACGTAATAAATAAAAACAGCATGCAAATATCTATTGTAATTCCATTGTTAAATGAGGCGGATTCTTTACAAGAATTACACCAATGGATTGTAACAGTAATGGAGCAAAATAATTACAGTTACGAACTTATTTTTATTGATGATGGAAGTACGGATGATTCCTGGAACATGATTACAGCCTTACAAACCCAAAACTCAAACGTGAAGGGGATTAAATTCTTAAAAAACTTTGGGAAATCGCAAGGATTAAATGCAGGATTTAAAAAAGCAGAAGGTAATGTTATTATTACCATGGATGCAGATTTGCAAGACAGTCCCGAAGAAATTCCAGAACTTTATAATATGGTAACCCAACAAGGTTATGATATTGTAAGTGGATGGAAAAAGAAACGTTATGATTCTAAAATAAGAAAAAACATTCCTTCTAAATTATTCAACTGGGCAGCTAGAAAAACTTCCGGAATTGAGTTGAATGATTTTAATTGTGGACTAAAAGCTTATCAAAAAAAAGTTATTAAAAACATTGATGTCACTGGAGAAATGCATCGCTATATCCCAATTCTTGCAAAAAATGTAGGTTTTAAAAACATTGCCGAAAAACCAGTACAACATCAAGCAAGAAAATACGGAGAAACTAAATTTGGAATTGACAGATTTACCAACGGATTTTTAGATTTAATCACCTTGTGGTTTTTATCAAAATTCGGAAAACGCCCCATGCATTTATTTGGTTTAATGGGAACTTTTATGTTTCTATTCGGTTTTATAGCAACTGCTTATATTGGTATTCAAAAATTAATCATCGTTTTTTATTATCATCAATCTGCAAATTTGGTAACCAACAATCCATTGTTTTATATTGCCTTAACCACCATGATTTTGGGAACTCAATTGTTTATTGCAGGGTTTATTGGAGAGATGATTTTAAAAAACAGAAAAACCAACAATTTATACTATATTGAAAAAGAAATATAAAGTAGATTCTATATATTTATAAAACTAAAAAATACTAATCAAACTTAATAATCACACATGGTAACTCCTGAAATTATTGAAGCTTCAAAACAATGGCTAACCTCTACTTTTGATGCAGAAACTCAAAAAGAAATTCAAGATTTAATAGACAATAACCCTGAAGAACTTACAGACAGATTCTACAAAAACATGGAGTTTGGAACTGGAGGAATGCGTGGAGTTATGGGAGCAGGAACCAACAGAATTAATAAATACACTTTAGGAAAAGCCACTCAAGGACTTTCTAACTTTTTAATTCAGAACAACCCAAACAAAGAACTAAGTACTGTTATTGCTTATGATTGTAGACATAATAGTAAGGAATTTGCAAAAGTAGTTGCTGATGTTTTTACAGCCAACGGAATTAAAGTTTTTTTGTTTGATGATTTAAGAACTACTCCAGAATTATCTTTTGCAGTTCGCCACTTAAATGCAGATGCAGGAATTGTATTAACAGCATCTCATAATCCACCTGAATACAACGGATACAAAGTATATGGAGCCGATGGTTGCCAAGTAACGCCTCCAAACGATGGATTGATTATTAACGAAGTAAACAAAATTTCTTTTGATAAAATTAAGTTTGAAGCAAACGACAGCTTACTAACTTATATTGGAGAAGAAGTTGACAATGCTTTTAACCAAGTATCTGTAGATAATGGAACTTTTGGAGAGGTTGACAGAAATGCCTTAAAAATTGTTTTTACTGCATTACACGGAACTTCTATAAAATCTGTCCCTCAAGTTTTAGACAAAGCTGGTTTTAGCGATGTGCATATTGTAGAAGAACAAGCTACTCCTAACGGAGATTTTCCTACAGTAAAATCACCAAACCCAGAAGAACCAGAAGCTTTAGCCATGGCTACTGAATTATCTAACAAAATTGATGCAGATATTTTAATGGGATGTGACCCTGACAGTGATCGTTTAGGAATTGCCGTGAGAGATTTAGACGGAAATATGAAGTTGTTAAATGGGAACCAAACCATGATTTTAATGACTGATTTCTTAATCAATCAAAAGAAAAAAGCAGGAAAATTAAACGGAACTCAGTTTACAGCTACAACAATTGTTTCTTCTGAAATGGTAAAAGTTTTAGCTGATCATTATGGAATTGACACTGTTATTACGTTAACAGGATTTAAATGGATTGGAAAAGCCATTGCTGATAACCCTACTAAAGATTTTGTTGGTGGTGGTGAAGAAAGTTTCGGTTACATGATTGGTGATTTTGTTCGCGATAAAGATGCTGTAACTTCTTGTTTGTTAGCTTGTGAAATGGCTGCACATGCAAAAGCTAACAGAACAACTTTATACAAACAATTATTAGACATTTACATCCAACACGGATACTACAAAGAAAGTTTAATTTCTATTACTAAAAAAGGAATGGATGGAGCTGCTCAAATTCAACAAATGATTGCTAATTTCCGTGAAAATCCTATCAAAGAAATTTTAGGTTCTCCTGTAAAGTATGTTTGTGATTATGAAACGTCTATCAAAAAGAATTTAATCACTGGAGAAGAAACAAGTATTGATGTTCCAAAATCTAATGTATTAATTTACCACACAGAAGACGGAACAAAAGTTTGTGTGAGACCTAGTGGTACAGAACCAAAAATAAAATTCTACTTTGGTGTTAAAGGGACTTTAAACAGTCATGACCAAGCGGAATTAGTAGAAGCCCAATTAGATCAAAAAATTAAAGATGTAATTGTGGCCTTAAACCTAAATTAATGAATGAAAAACTTTAAAAGATTTTTAACCTATGCCTTGCCATACAAATGGCAAGGTTTTTTTGCCATTTTATTTAACATATTATATGCCTTGTTTAGTGCTTTGTCTTTTGTGACATTAATGCCTGTATTGAGTGTTATTTTTGGAGAAACAGATCCTATAACTATTAAGCCAGATTTTCCTGGAATTACACATCTAAACAAAGAATATTTAGAAAGTTTTTTAAATTATTTTGTAACTACAAACACTCTTGATAATGGTATTGAAAACACTTTAACTTATATGGTGTTAGGAGTTGTTTTTGTCTTTTTACTAAAAAACATGTTTGGGTATTTAGGAAACATTTACATGATGTTTTTAAAAAATGATGTTTTACGAGATATACGAAATGAAATGTTTGAAAAAATTATTTCATTACCTGTTTCTTTCTATTCAGAAAAAAGAAAGGGAGATATTATTTCTAGAGCTACGGGAGATATTGGAACGGTAAACAATACCTATTTAGATTTAGTCATCACTTTTATTAGAGAGCCTTTAAACATTATTTTTACATTGATCATTATGTTTAATATGAGCTGGAAATTATCTCTTTTTATTTTCACTTTTATTCCTGTATCTGGTTTTGTTATTTCAATCATTACCAAAAAAATTAAAGAACAATCAACTGCTATTTTTCAACAAGGAGGAAATATGTTAAGCAGTCTTGAAGAAGCTATTACAGGATTGAGAATTATAAAAGCTTTTAATGCCGAAACTTTTGTGATTAATAGGTATCACGAATTAAGTAACAAAATTCTTAGGTTAAGTAATAAAGTAGGGAAACGTGGAGCTGCTTCTAGTCCTACAAGTGAGTTTTTAGGAATTGCCACCATTGCTTGTTTACTTTGGTTTGGAGGTAGAATGGTGTTGGTAGGACAATCCATTCAACCAAGTGCCTTTATTGTATTTATGGGGCTGGCTTACAACATACTAACACCTGCAAAAGCCATTTCTAAAGCCAACAACACTATTAGAACAGGGAATGCAGCTGCTGAGCGTGTGATTGAAATTTTAGATAGCACCAATCCTTTGGCAGATCAAAAAAATGCTGTAGAAATTACAGGATTTAATCACGAAATTGTGTTTGATAATATTTCTTTTAAATATGATCAAGAATATGTTTTAAAGAACTTTTCTTTAACCATTCCTAAAGGAAAAACCGTAGCCTTGGTAGGACAATCAGGAAGTGGAAAATCTACCTTAGCCAATTTAATTACTCGTTTTTGGGATGTAAACGAAGGAAAAATTACCATTGATGGAGTTGATATCAAAACCATCAACACCAAATCTTTGCGTGCTCAAATGGGAATTGTAGCTCAAGAAGCCTTACTTTTTAACGATACTGTTAAAAACAACATTGCTCTGGGAGTTAACAATGCTAATGATGATGATGTTATAAAAGCAGCAAAAATTGCCAATGCTCACGAGTTTATTAAAGATATTCCCTTAGGCTACAACAGCCCTGTTGGAGATAGTGGAGGATTACTTTCTGGTGGACAAAAGCAAAGAATTGCTATTGCAAGAGCGGTGTTTAAAAACCCACCAATTATGATTTTAGACGAAGCTACTTCTGCTTTAGATACAGAATCTGAACACTTGGTGCAACAAGCTTTAGAAAACATGATGGAAAATAGAACTTCTATTGTAATTGCCCATAGATTATCTACCATTCAAAATGCAGACGTTATTGTTGTAATGAAAAAAGGAGAAATTGTAGAGCAAGGAAAACACGAAGAATTGATTAATTTAAAAGGAACATATTACAACTTAGTAAATATGCAATCTTTAGAATCATAAACAACTAACACTTCGACTACGCTCAGTGACCAGAATCCAAAAGATTATTATAATAGGTCATCGAGCGAAGTCGAGATGTAGATAGTAAATTCTTTAAAATTTACTGCCTTTGTTCATCTTGTGTTTTAAAAAGTAACTTCAGTAGCTCCTAAACCATACCGTTGATAAGAAGCTTCCTCATATTTTAAAGAGTATCTATTAAAAATACTATATAAGCCTTCTTTTAAAACGCCCTCTCCTACTCCGTGTATAAAAACTATCTTAGGTATTCTGTTTTTAATGGCAAAATCAACTTTGTGTTGAGCCGTGTCTAATTGCTTGTTTAAAATATCACCATTAGACATTCCGCTAGCAGACTTTACCAGTTTTTCTATATGTAAATCTACCTCCATCACCACACCATATTTTTCTTGCTTAGATTTTTTAGAACTCCTTTTACTATTCTCTACAAACAATTCTTTTTGACGTAACATTTTATTATTAATATCAGAGAATTTAGACATTTCTGACTGTTCTACTTTTACTAAAATTAATTGACTTGAGTTATACTCTAACTCAAAGCCATCTTCATCCAAAACCAGCACACTGTTTTTCAATACTTTAGTCACAATCCCTTTAATTACAGAATCTTTTACCAGTACTTTATTACCTAATTCAAGTTTCATTGTTCCTTAATTATATATTAACATATGATAATGACCTACCTACTATATTTGTATTTTATAATGTTAAATTACCTTAAATGACCACCTTACAAAAAGCCAATGTCAAGGATTTTTTTGAAAGAGCTATCAGAACTACAAAGTTAGATATTCAAAGAGAAACTTTACTACAAAATATTGCCAATAAAATTGTAAAAACAATTAATACTAAAGAAAAAGTAAATCTTAACTTTATTTGCACACATAACTCTAGAAGAAGCCAATTTGCACAAGTATGGGCATATTTTGCTATGGAGTATTACAATATTAATAATGGCTTTAGTTTTTCTAGTGGAACAAATACTACTTCATTTTACTCTAGTACGTTAAAAGCTTTGGAAACTTCTGGTTTTAAGTTTAGCTTAGAAGAATTTAGCCATAAAAACCCTAAATACGTAATCAGCTATAGCGGCTGCGATAAAGAAATTATATGCTATTCTAAAGTTGTTGAAGACCCTATAATAGCAATTCCTTTTATAGCCATTACTACTTGTGGGAATGCTGATGAAAATTGTCCTGTTATTTTAGATGCTTCGGCTCGTTTTCACTTACCCTATAAAGACCCTAAATGGAGTGATGATGAAGAAAATGAAAAAGAAGTTTACCTAAATACTTCTAAACTAATTGCTGGAGAAATGGGAATCTTATTCAAAAAAGTACAAGATCAGCTTGTTTAATCCTCTATATATAAATCAAAAAAGCCTTCACAAATTGTGAAGGCTTTTTTTGTACAGGCGGAGAGACTCGAACTCTCACACCTCGCGGCACTAGATCCTAAGTCTAGCGTGTCTACCAATTCCACCACGCCTGCAGTTAAAATCTTTAACGACTGCAAATATAAACAATAGTTACAATTTGCAAAGAGAAATATTATATTTTAGCTATACTTTAATTTTTTATCATGCAAAACATTCATCAATACCTATCCGAACACAAGAAACGTTTTTTACATGAACTTTTTGAACTGTTAAAAATTCCATCAATAAGCGCTGATCCTAACTACAAACCTCAAATTTTACAAACAGCAGAAACTGTGGCAAAATGTTTAACCAATGTAGGTTGTGAAAACATTAAAATAATGCCTACAAACGGAAACCCTGTAGTGTATGCTGATAAAATTATAGACACCAACCTACCAACCGTATTGGTTTATGGACATTATGATGTTCAACCAGCAGATCCTATAGAACTATGGGACACTCCCCCTTTTGAACCGACTATTAAAAAAACAGCAATTCATCGCGAAGGAGCCATTTTTGCAAGAGGAGCTTGCGATGACAAAGGACAAATGTTTATGCACATTAAAGCTATTGAGTTTTTAATTGCTACTAATCAATTACCTTGTAACGTAAAGTTTATGATTGAAGGAGAAGAAGAAATTGGATCACCAAGTCTTGCTCCCTTTATTAAAGAACATACTGAATTGTTTAAAAACGATGTAATTTTAATTTCTGATACTGGAATGATTTCTAACGAACAGCCTTCTATTACCACTGGTTTACGTGGATTAAGTTATGTAGAAGTTGAAGTGACAGGACCTAACAGGGATCTTCATTCTGGTTTTTATGGAGGTGCTGTAGCAAACCCTATTAACATATTAAGCCAAATGATTGCTAAATTACACGATGAAAACAACCACATTAGCATTCCTGGTTTTTACAACAATGTACAAGACATTCCTTTAAATGAAAGAGCTGAAATGGCCAAAGCTCCTTTTAATCAAAAGGACTACAATGCTGCATTAAACATTCATGAAGAATGGGGTGAAAAAACCTTTTCAACATTAGAAAGAAGCACCATTAGACCTACTTTAGATGTCAATGGAATTTGGGGAGGGTATATTGGTGAAGGTGCAAAAACAGTATTGCCCTCAAAAGCATATGCTAAAATATCTATGCGATTGGTTCCTGGACAAGATCCTGAGGAAATCACTCATTTATTTACTGATTATTTTACAAGTCTAGCTCCAAAGTCTGTTAAAGTAATCGTAAAACCACATCATGGAGGAAAAGCCTATAAAACCCCTTTAGATGCCACTGGTTATAAAGCGGCCTACAGAGCTTATGCAGAAACTTTTACCAACACACCAATTCCACAACCTTCAGGAGGAAGTATTCCTATTGTTTCTTTGTTTAGTGAAGTTTTTAAAAGTCATACTATTTTAATGGGATTTGGTTTAAATAGTGATGCTATTCATTCTCCAAACGAACATTATGGTTTGTTTAACTTTTATAAAGGAATAGAAACCATTCCCTATTTTTATAAATATTTTACAGAAATCCATCAACAAAATGAATAACGAACATACATATAAAATTGGTTTAGAGTGGAAAGGAAAACTAACCACCAACAAAAGAAATAAATTAAGTTATGAACGTATTTATGAATTGAGTTTTGATAACAAACCTAATTTAACAGGCTCATCAGATGCTACGTTCCATGGAGACAATACTTTATATAACCCTGAAGAAATGTTGCTCAGTGCACTTTCTTCTTGTTATATGATGTCTTTTTTTTATATCTGTAGTTTAAAAAACATAGAAATTGTAAGTTATAAAGACAATCCTATGGGTATGGTAAAAGTAAACCCTAATGGAAGTGGACAATTTGAAGAGGTACTATTACAACCCTCTATAGCCATTAAATCATGCAAGGCAAAATTAATAGAACAAGCTTTTACCGAAGCACATGATTATTGTTTTATAGCAAGGTCTTGTAACTTTAATATTTTACACAATCCAAAAATAGAATATTGTTAAATATAAATATCTACCATTTTTCGCCAATATTTGGCACGGTGTGCTTCACCATCCCATTCGTGAAATTGGTAGCATATTTCTTTTTCATCTAAAATTTCTTTTAGTTGATAATTACTTTCCAAAAACAAATCATCTTTTCCAATAACCAAAACAATGTCTAAGTTTTTAATATCAGAAATAAGGTTTTGGTCATATAGGTTTTTTAAATATTGATTAGGCATATGATAATACACAAAATCATTATGGTAACCTCCTAGTAAATCATCAAAATAGCCTTTACAAACTGTTAAATCATAACGACCACTCATTCCAACTACCTTACAAAACAAATGAGGATGCCTCATGGCAATATTTACAGCATGATAAGCTCCCAAACTACAGCCTGCAGAAATTACATTAGGATTGTTATTTACCTGATGCATTAAAGGAAAAACTTCTTGTAACAAATAATTTTCATATTGAGAATGCCTGTAAATTCTATGTCCCGGATGGTCGTTTGTATTATAAAAAGTTTCAGTATCAACACTATCAATACAAAAAACTTGTAAAAAACCTTCGTTTATTTTTTGTTCTAAAGCCTGTATTACTTTCCAGTTTTCGTAATCATAAAAACGACCCATTCTAGGTGGAAAAAACAAAACTTTTGCACCAGAATGACCAAAGACTAACAATTCCATTTCTTTTTCTAAGTTAGGACTATACCATTTATGGTATTCTCTTTTCATAGTTTTATTTAAAAAATTAAGACATCTCTAATACAGGAAATGATTGTTTGCTTTTTGAAATAATATCATACCAAACCTTGTAACCTTTTTTATTTAAATGCAAACCGTCCTCTATAAAATAATCTTGATTAGGTTTACCCGATGCATTTAACATAGCATCATAAATATCTATAAAGTAAAAGTTTTTATCTTCTTTTGTTATTTCTTTAATGTTACTATTTGTATAACGAATGCTTCCTTCTAAATACCACCTACTGGGACTTGGCTTAATAGATACAAAAGACACAGGAATGTTTCCGTAATCTTTTCTTATTTGGCTTAGCAATGTTCTAAAAAACATGACTACCTCTTCCGGATGTCTTCCATCACCCAAATCATTATCTCCTGCATAAATCATAATAGCACCAGGCTCTAGTCCTTCAAAATTTTTTTTATAAAACCAAGAACAAGCAGCTAAAGTAGAACCTCCAAACGCCAAATTAACAGGAGAAAATTTTTCAAAAAATGTAGGAATGTCTTCCCATAAATTAAAAGAAGAACTTCCATAAAAAACCATATTGGGTTTATACGTTAACTTTTTCTTTTCCTCTTCTAATCTTTCTAACTCTTCATTATACCAAAACATCTTCTATTTTTTAATCGAGGGCTAAAGTTACTTAAAATTTCTTTTTTGATCTTAACTAACTGAAATTTAACTATTTTATAAAACCTAATTCTTTTTGTTTCTTTTTTGTAAGACCGCTAACTACCAAATTATATGAATGATCTATGTATTCTTTAATGTTATTTGTAGGCATATCAGATGCTAACTCAATAGTATTCCAATGTTTTTTATTCATATGAAATGCCGATGTAACTGATTGATATTTGTCTCTTAACTCAATAGCCAAATCTGGATTGCACTTTACATTTACAGCATGTGGAATTCTTTCCAACCCCACTAAAGCAAACATTTTATCGGCTACTTTAAACACCAATGTAGACTCATCAAATGGAAAACTTTCGGTTACATGGGCTTTAGACACACAATACATTCTTAAATCTTCAATATTCATTTTTTTATTTTCTTAGGATAGAACAGGATGCCTACTAAGATACATTTTGTAAGTTTGTAAATCAAACTTTGCCAATTTTCTAATGATTATTACTACCAATCCTTATACTCAAAAAGAAATCAAAAAATATTCTTTTTTAACAGATGATGAGTTGAATTTACAACTAAATGCCGTTCATAAAAGTTATAAAAATTGGAAGAACATTTCTTTTGATAAAAAGGAATCATTAGGAAAAAACCTAAAAGAATTATTGCTAGATCGTAAACAAGAACTCGCAAATTTGATTAGTACTGAAATGGGGAAACCTATTTCTCAGGCTTTAGCTGAAGTAATTAAAACAAGTACTCTTATTGATTATTTTACGCATAACTCAGCTGCTTTTTTAGAAAACCAAACTTTAGATAACAACACTTATGTTAGTTATCACGCTACAGGAGCTGTTTTTGGAATTATGCCGTGGAATTTTCCGCTTTGGCAAGTATTCCGTTATGCATTTCCTAATATTATGGCAGGAAATGTTTGTGTTTTAAAACATGCTCCAAATGTTACAGGTTGTGCCGAGGCCATTCAACAATTATTTGAAGATGCAGGATACCCTAAACAAGTTTTCACCAATTTAATTATTAATATTCCTCAAGTAGAACAAGTTATTAAACACCCAATTGTACAAGGAGTTTGTTTAACCGGAAGTACCAAAGCAGGTAGTTCTGTTGCTGCTTTGGCTGGAAAATATTTAAAAAAATCAGTATTAGAATTAGGAGGTACAGATGCTTCTGTTCTTTTAGAAGATGCTGATTTTGATACTGCTTTAACTTCTGCTTTTGAATCTAGAACCGCTAACTCTGGTCAAGTATGTATTGCTGCCAAAAGAATTTTTGTTCCTAAAAACAAATTAGCATATGCTATCGATTTTTTTAAACAGAAAATTGCTGATTTAAAACACGGAAATCCTTTAGATAGTAACACCCAAATTGGCCCTATTTCTAAGGCAGAATTTTTACCTGTTTTGCAAAATCAAGTAGCAGAAACTATTAAAAATGGTGCTGAATTAATTGTAGGAGGAAAAATAAACGAACCTTTTTACCAAACTACTTTATTAGTGGTAAACAAAGAGAATCCTATGTTAAAAGAGGAGATTTTTGGTCCTGTAATTTGTATCATTCCTTATGAAAACATCGATAATTTAATTGATGATGTTAACAATTCTGACTACGGATTAGGAACTGCTATTTGGACAAAAAACATTGAGAAAGCCAAAACATTGGCTGCAAAAATAGAAGTAGGTTATGTATCTATAAATTTTAAAGTAACAAGTGATCCTAAGTTTCCTTTTGGAGGAATTAAAAAATCTGGTTACGGAAAAGAATTAGGAGAACATGGTTTAAAAACTTTTTTAAATGCAAAAACCAATACCGTTGCTTAAACCCAAAACAATTCACTAGCAATTCCATCGGCTAAAAACTTTCCTTTTTGTGTAGTTTTTAGCTGATGTTGTTTTAACTCTAAAGTTCCGTTTGCTAAAAAAGGTTCAACCTGTTTTTCTAAAAAAGCACTTGTTTCCAAACCAAAATCTTTAGAAATCTTATTTAAAGAAACACCCCAAATGGTTCTTAAACCTGTCATGATATATTCGTTATACCTATCTTTAATCGTTAATATTTCTTGAGTAGATGGCAATTTATTTTCTGATAAAGATTTAATGTATTTGGTATTATTGGCTACATTCCAACTCCTAATATCTCCATTAAAAGAATGTGCTGAGGGTCCAAAACCTAAATAAGATTTACCTAACCAATAAGAAGTATTGTGTTTAGAATAAGCATTAGGTTTTCCAAAATTTGAGATTTCATAATGATCAAAGCCCGATTGGGTTAACAGCTCAACCAAAATATCAAAATGTTGAGCAGCCAAACTTTCATCAACAGCAGGATATTTTCCTTTTTTAATAAAATCTGCCAAAGCGGTTCCTTCTTCCACCGTTAAAGCGTATGAGGAAATATGTGAAATTCCAAAATCTAAGGCTTGCTGAATATTTTGTTTCCATTCCTGATTAGACAAACCGGGTATTCCATACATCAAATCAATGGTAATATTATCAAAATACTGAGTAGCTGTTTGTAAACATTGTTTGACTTCTTGTGCATTGTGTGCCCTATTCATCATCTGCAATTCTTTTTCTCCAAAAGATTGCACTCCAATACTCAACCTATTAATTTCTGTTTGGGCTAACTCTTGTATTTTATCATCTGTTAAATCATCAGGATTGGCTTCTAAAGTAATTTCGGGAACCTGAATTACTTCATAATTTTCTCTAAGCATTTTGATGATGTTTTTAATTTCATCAACGGCTAAAATACTTGGCGTTCCTCCTCCAAAATAAATGGTTTCTACCGTTTTGTTTTTAAATTCATCAGCTCTTAAAACAATTTCTTGTGCCAATGCTTTTAATAAAGGTTCTTTGTTTTTTAAAGAAGTAGAAAAATGAAAATCGCAATAATGACATGCTTTTTTACAAAACGGAATGTGCAAATAAATACCTGACATTTTTATATTGGTTGTTGGTTGTTGGTTGTTGGTTGTTGGTTGTTGGTTGTTGGTTGTTGGTTGTTGGTTGTTGGTTGTTGGTTGTTGGTTGTTGGTTGTTGGTTAAGAAAGGTAAAATTTTTCAATATCAAAAACGTTTTAATCTTTTTACATTTTACTCCCTTACCTTTTACCAAACAATTATTTCACAATTTTACTTTCATTCTGACTCACAAAACTTGCCCAACCTGTGTAATTTTTTCCACCAACTTTTACTCCACTATTAAAATAATGACAAACAGCTGCTGCCAGACCATCTGTAGCATCTAAATTTTTGGGTAACGTTTTTAAATCTAATAAACTCTTAAGCATTAAAGCTACTTGTTCTTTACTAGCGTTTCCATTACCCGTAATAGCCATTTTTATTTTTTTGGGTAAATATTCTGTTACCGGAATATCTCTAGATAAACCTGCTGCCATAGCAACTCCTTGTGCCCTACCCAACTTTAACATAGATTGAACGTTCTTACCAAAAAATGGAGCTTCAATAGCCAATTCATCAGGGTGATAAGTATCTATCAACTCTATAGTTCGTTCAAAAATTAAGCGTAATTTAACATAAGGATCGCTGTATTTACTTAACAACAATTCGTTCATTTGAACAAATTCCATTTTTTTTCCTACAACCTTAATGACTCCGAATCCCATAATAGTGGTTCCGGGGTCTATACCTAATATGATTTTTTCTACAGCCAATAAAGTGGATTTAACTATTTTAGCAAAGATAGCTAAATTGAATGCTACCATAGTGCATGCTTAAATCAATTCGTAAACATTTTACTTTGCTTAATTCCATATTAAAATATGTGGTAAGTTTTGCTGCCTTATTTTATATAGGTTATAGAATTGTAAGTACAAATTTTAGCTCCGCTGATCTTTATGAATTTTTAAACCCATTTATCTTATTTTTTATTATTCTTTTGTCTTTTGGAAATTGGACTTTTGAAATTTTAAAATGGAAAATTGTGATTCAAACTTTTGATAAAATTTCTTTTAAAAAAGCAACTTATGAGACTTTGGTGGCTTATACCTATGGCTTGATTACTCCTTTTAACTCAGGGAATTATTTCAAAAAAATTCTTTTCTATTCCAAAGAACACAGTAAAAAAATTGTGTTTTTAAATTTATCCAAAGGAATTTATCAAATGACAACCACTATTATTTTTGGAAGTTGGGGAATTTATTATTTAATAGATAACATTGATGCTAGAGCTTTTAATCAACAAACATTTTTAATGATTACTAGTTTTATAGGATTGATTGTTTTTATTCTTTTTAGAAAAAAAATTATAGTTTATACTAAAAGTATTCCTGTAAAAGTTCACTTTCAATTGTTCCTATTTTCAGTAACAAAATTCATTTTCTTTTCTTTTTTATTGATGGTTTTATTACATCAAAACAAATTAGATTCTCTACAATTATACGCTGGAATTTGTGCTATTTATTTGTTAAGTTCTTTACTGCCTATTTTAAATATTTTAGATTTTGCTATTAAAGGAA